>DASPYC010000252.1:0-4389 GCA_035636955.1 Casimicrobiaceae bacterium | reverse complement strand
CGCGCCGGGCTCGAGCTGAATCGCAATGCCCGACGACGACTGCCCCAGATAGTGCGAATCGACGAAATACGTTTCGGCGCCGCGGTCGATGCGCGCGACGTCGCGCACCCGCACCTGCGAGCCGTTGCTGTTGACCTTCAGCAGGATGTTGCCGAATTCCTCGGGCGTGCGCAGCAGCGTCGCTTCGGTGATCGTTGCGGTCAGGCGCTGGGTCGGCGGTGCGGGTGTCCCACCGAGCTTTCCGCCCGCAACCTGCACGTTCTGCATCGAGATGGCATTGCTGACATCGACCGGCGTCAACTGGTAGCTGTTGAGCTTGGCCGTATCGAGCCAGATGCGCATGGCGTACTGCGTACCGAACACATTGACTTGGCCCACGCCGTTGATTCGGCTCACCGGGTCGTTCAGGTGCGACACGAGGAAATCGGAGATGTCGTACCGCGACATGCTCTGGTCGGTCGAGATGACGCCGGCGATCAGAAGATAGCCGTTGCTCGCTTTCGTGACCGTGATGCCCCTCTGCTGCACCGTCAGCGGAAGCTGCGGTGTCGCGAGCGACAGCTTGTTCTGGACCTGGACCTGCGCGATGTCCGGATTCGTTCCGGCGTCGAAAGTGATCGTAATGACGGCCTGACCCGAATCGTCGGAAGTCGACGACATGTATAGGTAGTGATCGAGGCCGCTCATCTGCTGCTCGATCACTTGCACGACGGTGCTTTCGATCGTCTCGGCTGACGCACCCGCGTATTGCGCGGTGATCTGTACGGACGGCGGCGCGATCGTCGGATACTGCTCGATCGGCAACCCGACGATCGACAGCGCACCCGCCAGCGAGATGAGTATCGCGATGACGATCGCGAAGATGGGCCGGTCGATGAAGAATCTAGCCATGATTGTCCGCCGGCTCTATTTCGTTGGCGCGGAAACTCCGCGTTGCTGCGTAGGCTTCGCGTCCGCAACGATGCTTTGCGCGTTCTGTGTCGCAGCGGCATCGGCCGGATTGGCCGCAGGCGCCGGCGGAGCTGCTGTCTCCGTAGCGACCACCGTAGCGCCCGGCTGCACTTTCTGCAGGCCGGCGACGATGACGCGATCGCCGTCCTCGAGGCCGCGTTCGACGATCCATTGATCGCCGTGCGTTCCCGCCACCTGCAGCGTACGCAGTTGCACCTTGTTGTCGGGCCCCACGACGAGTGCCGTCGCGTGGCCCTGCGGATCGTGCGTAACGCCGACTTGCGGCACGAGCACCGCGTTCTCGTTCACGCCCTCTTCGACCTGGGCGCGTACGAACATTCCGGGTAGGAGCACTGACTTCGGATTCGGAAACAGCGCCCGCACCGTCACCGTGCCGGTGTTCGGATCGACGGTGATGTCGGTGGTGACCAACGTTCCCGTCTCGCCGTATTCACGTCCGTCCTCGAGCAGTAATTTCACTTTCGCCTGGTTGGGACCGTTGAGCTTCAACTTTCCGCTCGCGACGTCGCGCCGTAGCTGGAGGCCTTCAACGCTCGATTGCGTGACGTCGACGTAGATAGGGTCGATCTGCTGGACCGTCGTCATGAGCGTCGCGGCGCTCGCTTGGACAAATGCTCCTTCCGTGACGACTGAAATGCCGCTGCGGCCCGTGATGGGCGACACCACGTCGGTGTAGCCGACATTGATTTGCGCGGTATTGACCATGGCGTTGCCCAACGCGACATCGGCTTCAGCCTGTCCCTGCGATGAGACGGCGTTGTCGTAATCCTGTTTGCTGACTGCGTTCGTCGCGACGAGCGTCTTGAAGCGCTCGGCCTGCGCCTTCATTGCCACGAGGTTCGCCCGCGATTTCTCGAGCGACGCCTTCGCGCTGTTCAGTGTCGCGAGGTAAGGCGCAGGATCGATCTTGTAGAGCCGCTGCCCTGCCTTGACGTCGCTTCCTTCCTTGTAGTCGCGCTTCAGCACGATGCCGTCGTTGCGCGCGCGCACTTGCGCGACGAGATAAGGCGTCGTTCTTCCGGACAGCTCGATCGTGACGGGCACGCTCGTCCGGTGAACGGTCACGACGGAGACTTGCGGCGTCTGCGGTGCGCTCGGCGTTTGTGCCTGGCTACATGCGCCGAGGAGCACGGCGGTGGACACCACGGTCAACAGCGAGCGGCGTGTATGCATGGTTGGCGAGTTCATGTTTGTCGATGCTGTCGCAATCAATTGGTCATGTCGTCGGGTCGTAGGCGCGACCGGAATGTCGGGCCTCGCGCCAAACGGATGTCGACTGACACGCGTTTGCGCGCTGTTGCAATAGTCTCGGCTCAGCGTCGCCGCGGCATTTCAGTCAAGCGGCCAAACATTGCAGCTGTAACCGTTGTGGGCCGTGAAGGCTTCGGGCGACGCGACCGCTCGCATCGATATCGTGCTCATGTCCGCTCCTCGTTCGCGCGTCCGTCCCTGTCGAGCACGCCGAACAGGAAAGCACCCGACCACGAAAGAAGCATCAAGCCGTTCAACGCCTCCACGCTCGCGACGATGCGCAGCGCGCCGACCGGCACGAGATCACCGTAGCCGAGCGTCGAGTACGTTTCCGCGGCGAAGTAGAAGAAGTCGAGAGCGGCGTTGCCGCTCGACCCGCGCAAGCCGCCAAGCCCGAGCACATTCGCACCCACGGCGAAAGCGCACGCATAAAGTGCGATTTCGGCAAGGTGCGCTGCTACGAGCGCCGCGAGCAACAGCACGACTCGCTGGTGGGTCGCACGACGTCCTGTCGCCGCGCGTGTGAGCAGACGCAGCGCCTCGTAATGAATCGCTGTCGTAACGGCAAGCATCGCGATCGCGAGCGCGGCCGCGCCGGCAACCGCCGTGTCGATGGAATGCACGCGCATTGAACGACGTCGTTTGTCGTCTTCGATTCGTATGCGTCCACTCTGCGTCGAAACCGTATCGGCTCGATTTCAGCTTCGTTAAGCTCGAAACGCTGGGAGCGTAACTTGCGCTTCTGGCAACCAACGCGGCGTGCCGCGCGCCCCTGGGTGGTTGATTACATCGGTAACGACTCCGGTTGTCCGTGAAAGCGTTCGGACACCTGAGTCAGTTTCAATAGCGACCGGTGCAACACAACCGCCGCGGCGACGAAGTCATCGATTTCAAGCGCGCCGACCTTTAACGCAACGAGCGAGGCTTGCGCATGGACCTCACCGCACTGCTCCTGTCGCGGCTTCAGTTCGCGTACACCATCTCGTTTCACATCATCTTCCCGTCGTTCACCATCGGGTTGGCGGCGTGGCTCACCGTGCTCGAGGCGCTGCATCTCGCAACCGGGCGCCCCGCGTACCGTGCGCTCTTCGACTTCTGGCTGAAGATCTTCGGCGTGGCTTTCGGGCTCGGCGTCGTTTCGGGAATCGTGCTCGCGTTCGAGTTCGGCACGAACTGGAGCGAGCTCGCGCGGATGTCGGGTCCGATCCAGGGGCCGCTGCTTTCGTACGAAACTTTCACCGCTTTCGCGCTGGAAGCGAGCTTCTTTGGAATCCTGCTGTTCGGCCGCTCTCGCGTGCGCCCCTGGTTCTACCTTTTCTCGACCGCGATGGTCGCGCTCGGCACGACGCTGTCCGCGTTCTGGATCATGGTGAACAACAGTTGGATGCAGGTACCGGCCGGCTATGTCGTCGAGAACGGGATGTTCGTTCCAAACGACTGGTTCAAGATCGTCTTCAACCCCGTGGTCTGGGTGCGCTTCCCGCACATGCTGCTTGCGGCGTATCTCACCGGTGCGTTCTGCGTCGCCGCCACGGGCGCGTGGTACCTGCTGCGAAGAACCTTCGCGGCCGAGGCGTCCGTCATGGTGCGCATGGGACTCTACCTTGCCGCGGTTCTCGTGCCGGCGCAGATCTTGTTCGGACACCTGACCGGCGATTATGTGCACGACTATCAGCCCGCGAAATTCGCGGCCATCGAAGGCCGCTGGCATGACGAGCAGCCGGCAAGCGAGGTCTTATTCGGGCTCCCCGATCCGGCGACCGAGACCAACAAATACGAAATTTCGATCCCGGTCCTCGGCAGCTTGATTGCGAGCATGCGCTTAGATTCGAAGGAAGTCGGGCTGACCGACTTCGCGCCGCAGGATCGGCCGCCGGTGATCGTTCCGTTCTTCGCGTTCAGGATCATGGTCGCCTGCGGTCTCGCGATGCTGGCGCTCGCGTGGGTCGGCTCCTATCTGTTCAGGAAAAATCGGATCGAGCACAGCCGTCTGCTGCTGTGGTTCACGTTTTTGAGTTTCCCTCTGCCGTTCGTCGCGATCCTGACCGGCTGGTTCACAGCAGAAGTGGGACGCCAGCCGTGGACGGTTTACGGAGTGCTGCGCACTGCCGATGCGCTGACGCCGTTCCTTACGACACGCGCAGCAGCGATCTCGCTCGTCGTCTA
>DASPYC010000251.1:0-2199 GCA_035636955.1 Casimicrobiaceae bacterium | reverse complement strand
GACGACCCGCGGATCGCGATCGACACGAGCGGAAAGATCGGCGAGACAAAGTTCGACGTACGTGGACAATTGGTCAATCCCGAAGATCTGCGCTCTCTCGATCTGACGATGTCGCTCGAGGGCCACGATCTCGAAGAACTGTACAAGATCACCGGTCTGCCGTTTCCGCCGACGCCGGCGTATCGCCTAAGTGGCCGACTACGCTACGGCGATCGCATGTGGAGCTTTTCGAAATTCTCCGGCGCAGTCGGACGGAGCGACCTGGGCGGCGATTTTTCCGTCGACTTACGTTCGCAGCGGCCGTTCATGCGCGGCGACCTCGCATCCGAAAACCTTGATATGCGCGACTTAAGCGGCTTCGTGGGGGCAAAGGACAACAGCGGCGCACCGCCCGGGCAAGTTCTGCCGCGCAGCGAATATCAGGTTCAAAAACTCAAGGCGGCGGATGCCGATATCCACTTCACCGGAAGGCGCATCCGCAACGAAGCACTGCCGATCAATCGGATGGATACGCACCTCGAGTTGCGCAGCGGCGTGTTCAAGCTCGATCCACTTGCGTTCCGCGCGGCCGGCGGCGACATCGACGGCACGATCACCTTGGATGCGCACCAATCGGTGCTATCAGGCTCCGCCGATCTGAGCGGGCGGGGGCTGCAGGTCAATCGGCTCGCTCCGGGCGTGCAGGCGGTCATACAAAGTGCGGGCACATTGGAGACGCGCGTCCGATTGTCGATGCGTGGCAATTCCGTGGCGGCGCTGCTCGGCAGCGCAAACGGCGAGGTGGTGGCGATGATGAACAACGGTGCGATCAGCGACCTGTTGCTGCGTCTTGCGAACCTCGATATCGCCAACACGCTCCTCGTCATGGCGCGCGGCGACCGCAACATCCCGATCCACTGCATGATCGCGGATCTCAAGGCGCAGGACGGCATTCTCGTGCCGCAGAAGTTCGTACTCGACACCGAACACACGACGCTTACGGCGGAAGGCAAGATCGAGCTTCGCAACGAAAATCTCGATCTGCGGCTGGTTGCGCAGCCTAAGGATGGCAGCATGTTCGCGTTGCGCGGTCCGATTCAAGTGAGCGGAACATTCGCAGAGCCCTCGATAAAGCCGGAGCTCGGGAACGCCATCGCACGCACCGGCGCCGCGATTGCCCTGGGCATTGTCGCGCCACCGGCGGCAGCGATCCCGTTCCTACAATTCGGCAGCAAACAGTCATTCGACTGCTCGACGCATGTCGCCGATGCGTCGCAATTCATACAGCGCGAGCCGCCGCGGACGCAATAACGCGATCCCTACCCGCGCGCGACTGCGCTGCGGGTGCTATCATCGAACGATCGTTCTAGCCCTTGGGGATGGGCGGATGTCCGTGGCGACCCAATGAAAATCGATACCCTTGCGACGCTCAACGAGTCGCAACGCCGCGCAGCGGTCCACCGGGAGCGGGACGCAAAGCCCGCGCCTCTGCTTGTCATTGCGGGCGCGGGCTCGGGAAAGACGAACACGCTCGCGCATCGCGTCGCGTATCTCGTGCGCGAAGGCGCCGATCCCAATCGTCTGCTGTTGTTGACGTTCAGCCGGCGTGCGGCGATGGAGCTCGAGCGTCGGGCTGGGCGCGTGCTTCGCACACTGCTCGATGCCGGCAGCGGCCAACTCGTCACGCTTCCGTGGGCAGGAACCTTTCACAGCGTTGGGGCTCGGCTTCTGCGCGAATACGCCGAGCGGGTGAGCTTGCCCGCGAACTTCACCATCCATGATCGCGGCGATTCCGAAGAGCTCATGGCGGTCGTCCGGCATGATTCGAAGATCGAGGTGACGAAGAAGCGCTTTCCCGGCAGCGCGACCTGCGTCGCGATCTATTCGCGCAGCGTAAACGCGGAAGCGTCGCTTGCCGATGTCCTGCGCGACAACTACCCATGGTGCGCGGCATGGGAGAGCGATCTCAATGCGTTGTTCGGCGCGTACGTCGCGTCGAAGCAATCGCAGCAGATCCTCGACTTCGATGATCTGCTGCTCTATTGGGCCGGCATGCTCGCGGATTCCAAGCTTGCACAGGACATCGGCAATCGCTTCGAGCATGTCCTGGTCGACGAGTACCAAGACACCAATCGATTGCAGAGCTCGATACTGCGTCTGCTGAAACCGAACGGTTGTGGCGTCACCGTCGTCGGCGACGACGCCCAGGCGATCTATGGT
>DASPYC010000250.1:0-4753 GCA_035636955.1 Casimicrobiaceae bacterium | reverse complement strand
CGACGAGACGCCGGCCGGAAGTGACGTGCAGCGCCTCGTGCAGCAGCGACGAGGAGAACACGATCGCAGCGCCGCTCTCCGGACGATAGCGCTGATCGCCGAATTCCGGGAAACGCAGCTCGCCGCCGGTGAATTCGTCGAGATTGAGATTGATCGACATTGCGAAGCGGCGATAGGGCGTCGGCTCGACGTTGTCGCGGTGGCCGTGGAGTTCACCGCCACGCTGCCCCTGATAGCAGCCGATGCGCAACCTTTCCCAGCGCGTAATCCGGTACTGAAACGCCTTGGCGATCTCCGGCAGGACGCGAAACTCTAGGCGCTGGTGCAGGAACGTCTCGGTGTCCTTGTCGACGATCCAGTGATCGATACGGTCGCCGCGGCCATATTCGGGAATGCGCATCTTGTAATCGGTGCCGATGTAGTCGATGCCGGGACCGGGTGGCACGAAGGTCCGGCCGCGTGTCTCATAGACGTTGATGAGGTGCCGGCATTCGGCCGGGCTCAGCACGTCAGGCACGATGAGGACCGGCGGATGCGGCGCCATAAGGACAGGCTGGCGCTCCGCCGCGAGGCGCTCGATGTGAGCGAGCGCCTCGGTGGCTTGCGACTGCGGCGCCGATTTGAGGATCGCCAGCACATGCTGGTTCGGCCGCAATACGACCGTTGTCGGCTGGTCGATCATGTCGGCATTGAAAGCGCGGAAGATCTCACCGGCGTGATCGAGCAACACCGGAAAAGAAATGTGCTGCGCCGACGCGATTTTCGCCGGCTCGAGCGTCACCGCAAAGAGTCGCGCTCCAGTGGTGAGGAACGACTGCCGCGTCGCGCTCACCGCTGCCACTGCCTCGATGGTCGCAGGCAGAAATTTGGGACAAAAGAGGAGGACGATCGGGTTGCCGGCGATGGCGTCCGAGCGGATATCGACCTTGGCGCCGTCGAGCGCCGGCAGCGCGCAAGGGGGCGCGATGTCGCCGGCCGAGAGCGGCGGGCGCGATCCGATGGTTTCGTCATTCTTCACGGACGACGACACTTTACTTGACGTAGACGAAGGACCGCTGGAACTCCTGCGCTTGTTCTACGCCGCGCGCACCTTTCGGAGTGGCGGTTTTTCGCCCAATTGTCCGCCGCGCGACAGCTAACCGACGTTGTTGCAATTAGGCTTTGCTTTCGCGTGTGACATTGCCGGCGCCGAGTGCGCCGCAATAAATTCAACGAAGCTAATTCCGCGGAAGACGTTCGCCGGATGCCCCCGAAAAATGATAGCCAAACCACTGAACGGCGCGGGTACGCGGAACGCCCTGAAAAGACTATACGATACGGGTCGCCCGGGAAGCGGCGGCGCGCAACAGCGGCGGACGCAGTTCGGGCGTTTTGGGCCAGCGAAAAAATTTGCGCGCCCGGGGGCGACTTTGGAGGAACGGCTCGACACCTTTCCGCGGCTCTTGCTGCATCACGCACGCGTGAGGCCGAATCATCCGGCGACGCGCGAGAAGGACCTCGGCATTTGGCAGACGTGGACGTGGGCAGAGGTCGCCGACGAAGTGCGTGCGCTTGACTGCGGACTCGCTGCGCAAGGTTTCAGGCGCGGCATGCATCTCGCCATCATTGGCGACAATCGGCCGCGCTTGTATTGGGCGATGATCGCCGCCGATGCGCTGGGCGGAATTCCGGTACCGATGTATCAGGATGCTCCCGCGGCTGAATTTGTCTACGTGCTAAACGATGCTGCGATCGTTTATGCGATCGCCGAAGATCAGGAGCAGGTCGACAAGCTGCTCGAAGCGAAACCACACGTACCCACGCTTGCCAACATCTACTACGACGATCCGCGCGGACTTCGCAACTACGATACCGTGACGAGCTACGCAGCGCTGACCAAGAGCGGACGGGAATTCGCGGCTGCGCGTCCGAGTTTCTTCGACGAAGAAGTCGCGAAAGGTAAACCCGACGATGTGTCGATCATGCTCTACACGTCGGGCACGACCGGCAAGCCGAAGGGTGTTTGTCAGGCGCACGCCGCGTTCATCGCCGCGGCGAAGGGCGGTTCTGAATTCGATCGTCTGAATTCCGATGACAGCGTTCTCTCGTATTTGCCGATGGCGTGGGTCGGCGACCATCTGTTTTCGTACGCGCAGTGGCTCTACGCGGGATTCACGATCAACTGCCCGGAATCCGGCGATACGGTGATGACCGATCTGCGCGAGATCGGTCCGACCTACTACTTCGCGCCACCGCGCATTTTCGAGAACCTGCTGACGCAAGTGATGATCCGGATGGAGGACGCGAGCGCCATCAAGCGCTGGGTTTTCCGCTATTTCATCGATGTCGCGCGGCGCTGCGGCGCCGACATCCTCGACGGCAAGTCGGTCGCACTGGCCGATCGCCTCCAATATGGGCTCGGCAATCTGCTCGTATACGGACCGCTTCGCAACGTGCTCGGCATGAGCCGCATCCGCATTGCGTACACGGCGGGAGCCGCAATCGGCCCGGATCTTTTCCGCTTCTACCGCTCGATCGGCGTCAATCTGAAACAACTGTACGGCTCGACCGAGACGTGCGCGTACGTGTGCCTGCAGCCGAACGGCGACGTCAAATTCGACACCGTCGGCGTGCCCGCGCCGGGCGCGGAAGTGAAAATCGCGCCGAACGGCGAAGTGCTGGTGCGCGGACCGATGTTGCTCAAGGAGTATTACAAACGTCCGGACGCGACGGCGGAATCGATCGATGCGGAGGGCTACTTCCACACCGGCGATGCCGGCATTTTCGATGCTGCCGGCCATTTGAAAATCATCGATCGCGCAAGGGATGTGGGCAAGCTGACGACCGGCGCAATCTACGCGCCGAACTACATCGAGAACAAGCTCAAATTCTTTCCGCATATCAAGGAAGCGGTCGTCTTCGGCGACAAGCGCGACAAGGTCTGCGGGTTCATCAATATCGATATGGGATCGATCGGCAACTGGGCAGAGCGGCGCGGTCTTCCATATTCCGGCTACACCGATCTCGCCGCCAAACCGGAGGTGTACGCGCTTATCCGCGAGTGCGTGGAAAAAGTGAACGCCGAGCTCGCCACCGAGAGCGGTCTTGCAGACTCGCAAATCCGGCGCTTTCTGATTCTGCACAAAGAGCTCGATCCGGACGACGACGAGTTGACGCGTACGCGCAAAGTGCGCCGTGCCTTTGTCGCCGAGAAGTACCGTGTCCTGATCGACGCACTGTACGGCGGCAAGACAGTGGAGCACATCGAGACGCTGGTGAAATTCGAGGACGGCCGTTCCGGTATGGTTGCCGCCGATCTTGTCATCGCCGAAGCGAAGATGTTTCGAGCCCAGGTGCAACGGGTTGCATGATGGAGGGGGGTGAACGCAAGATCGGCGATGTCGTCTTGAAGCTCGAGAACATCTCGCTCGCCTTCGGAGGCGTCAAGGCGCTCTCCGATATCACGTTCGATGTTCGGGAACACGAAGTCCGCGCGATCATCGGACCTAACGGCGCCGGCAAGAGCTCACTGTTGAACGTCATCAATGGTGTGTACCACCCGCAACAGGGCACGGTCACTTTTCGCGGCAAGCCGCGGCACGACATGGACACGCACGATGCCGCCGCACAGGGAATCGCGCGAACGTTCCAGAACATCGCCCTCTTTCGCGGGATGACCGTGCTCGACAACATCATGACCGGCCGCAACCTGAAGATGCGATCCACTTTCATCGAACAGGCGATCTGGGTCGGACGCGCGCGCCGTGAAGAGCTCGACAATCGCCGCAAGGTCGAGGAGATCATCGACTTTCTCGAAATCCAGCATATCCGCAAGACGCCGGTCGGACGGCTGCCGTACGGACTGCAAAAGCGCGTCGAGCTCGCGCGTGCGCTGGCCGCCGAACCGTCGCTGTTGCTGCTGGACGAGCCCATGGCCGGCATGAACGTCGAGGAAAAGCAGGACATGTGCCGTTTCGTACTCGACGTCAACGAGCAATTCGGCACGACGATTGTGCTGATCGAGCATGACATGGGCGTCGTGATGGATATTTCCGACCGCGTCGTCGTCTTGGACTACGGCAAGAAAATCGGCGACGGGTCGCCCGACGACATCCGCAACAATCAGGCCGTGATCGACGCCTATCTCGGCGTCGCACATTGAGCGGATATCGACGATGTCCTTTTTCTTCGAAGTTTTGATCGGCGGGCTCCTCTCGGGCGTCATGTATTCGCTCGTCGCGCTCGGCTTTGTCCTGATCTACAAAGCGTCGGGCGTATTCAACTTCGCGCAGGGTGCGATGGTTTTCTTCGCCGCGCTCACCTATGTCGGATTGCTGGAGGTGGGCCTTTCCCCTTGGCTCGCCGTGCCCGCAACGCTTGTCGTGATGATTGTCCTCGCGCTTCTGATCGAGCGCGTTGTGCTGCGGCCGCTCGTCAATCAGCCGCAGATAACGCTGTTCATGGCGACGATCGGCCTTACGTTCTTCATCGAGGGTCTGGCTCAAATGGCCTGGGGCGCAAACGTGCGCGGGCTGGACCTTGGGCTGCAGGATGAGCCGATCGCCTGGCTCACCGACAACTGGGGGATGAGCGTTTCAAGATTCGACCTCGTGGCGGCAGGCGTGGCCGCGATTCTCGTCACCGTGCTGGCCGTGTTCTTCAACCGGACGCGCATCGGGCGAGCGTTACGCGCCGTGGCAGACGATCATCAAGCGGCGCTGGCGGTCGGCATACCGTTGCAACAGATCTGGGCGATCGTCTGGGGCGTCGCAGG
>DASPYC010000249.1:0-7052 GCA_035636955.1 Casimicrobiaceae bacterium | reverse complement strand
CGGGTATTCCCACACGCATACCCTGAAATCATGCGCTTTGATACGCGCGAGCGCCGCTTGCGGATCTGGAAAGCGCTCGGCATCCCAATTGAAATCGAAACGAGTCTCGACGTTCCAGGCGGCGCGACCGTCGAGCGTGATGACGTCCGCTGGAATCTTTCGTTCGCGCAATCGCGCCGCGACGCCCGCGGCGTCTTCCGGCGTCTGGTAATACGCGCGAGACACCCACAGCCCCAAGCTCCAGCGCGGCACCGTCGGCGCGCGTCCGGTGATTCGCGTGTAATGGTCGACGATCGCCGCCGGCGCATCTGCGGCGAAGAAAAATAGATCGAGCGCTTCATCTTCGACGAGCAGTGCGTAGCTTCGATGCGACCAGTCGGGATGGCCGATGCCGTGCGTCACCATGCCCGGCGTGTGAACGAAGACGCCCCACGCACCTTGACCTTTGCCAGGACTCCACGCAAACGGTGTGTTCTTGTACGACAGTCCGGTGTTGACGCCGAGCGCATCTTCAACCTGCGAATGGATCAACTGCCCGCGCTTGTCGAGCGAGCCGAATTTTTCACCCAGCCCATAGATGTGCTCTCCGCTTTGCAATGCGAATGCGGCAGTCCACAAACCCCCCTGGCGGACGCGGCCGAAAATAGGCAGGCGCGCAAGACCGCGAAAATCCTGGTCTGTAATCGAACCGAATATCGCGCGGCCTTTCCAGAACAGTTGAAACCGCAATGGCGCACGCTCGATTTCCAGTGTCGCGTCGCCTGCCGTGAATCGCCATGGCCCCGTCGTCGCGGAAGTTACGTCGCAGGGTGTCGCGCGTCCCAGCACGATGCCGTAATCGGGCCGAGTACGCGGTCCCATCCGCAGGCGAAACACGCCTTCGCCAAAGCTCGACACTTCGAGGATATCGCCGGTCGACGTTGCGAACGACGCGCCGACTGTGGACGTGTCGATGCTCTGATGTGCCTCGATGCGAAGGTAAGCGGTCGGGTCGAGGTGCATCGTCTGGCAAACTGCGCTGCGCTCAAATTGCGCAGGAAGGCTCGGGCATTCCCGGCACGTCGACACGCATGGCGAACACGCCGCCGGATTGCGGCAATCGCGCGAGCTCGTCGGGTTCGCGCTTCTGCCGTGCAGTCGTCACGTAGAGCGTTTTCAGATCAGGACCGCCGAACGCGCACATCGTCGGGCACATCGCGGGAATCGGAAACTCAGCGACCAGTGTGCCGTCCGGCGATAGCTGCACGACTTTGCCGCCGCGATAGAACGCGCTCCAGTAATTGCCGGCGCTGTCGACGGCGCCGCCATCGGGACGGTCGGTTTCGCCCGAGAAATGCGCAAATGTTGTCGGGTTCGACGGCATTCCAGTCGCAATATCGTAGTCGTATGCGCGAATCATGCGAGTCGGCGTGTCGGCGTGATACATCGTCTTCGAGTCGGGACTCCACGCGAGCCCGTTGCTGATCATGATGCCGCCGATGATTTGAACGAGCGTGCCGTTGCGGTCAACGCGATACAGTGCAGCAGTGCTGCTGTCGCGCCGTTCGTTCATGCTGCCCGCGAAGAAGCGTCCTTGCGGATCGCATCGCCCGTCGTTGAAGCGAAAGAATTCGGGATCGTACGGCGCCGCGACAATCCTGCGTTCCAGCTTGCCGTTCGACGATGCTGTCCAGATGCCGCTACGCAGCGCAACTATGAATCCGCTTTGCGCGCGGATCGCGAACGAGCCAATCGACTCGGGCATGGCAAGCGTGCGGTCGCTGCCCGTCGCTGGATCGAATCGATGTAACGCCGGCGCATTGATGTCGACCCAATAGAGGACCTGCTCGGCCACCGACCACACCGGACATTCGCCGAGGTTGGCCTTGGCATCGAGCACGCAGACGAATGAAGTCGACGGGACGGTGGTCATAGAACCCCCACGCTTGCGGCCTCAGTGGCCAATGAGGCCGCTGCGCTGCCCCCTGAGGGGGAGCAATTCGCGCCTTGGGACGGCCCGGCGGCGCTCATAGAATCGCTGCGGCGACGCGCATCGTACAAGAATACGCTGCGCCGGGAGCCAGCACGCGCATGCCCGTTCCCTGTGCCCCCGAAGCGCTCCGATTGAAGGCGTCGGTTTCATGCGTCACGGGCTCCACGGCGACAAAGTCGCATCCCGTCGGCGCGTAGACGACCAACCGGTCGCATGTTGAATCGGCTTCGATCCCGGTCACTACACCGCGCTCTGCCGAGACCAGCGTGGCACAGCCGGTCCATTCGGTAAAGACGTTGTCGATCGCTTTGTCGCCGAACGTTCGCGGCGCTTTGAATGACCATTCGTCAACTGCATCGAGTCGTTCGATCGGCATTCCCGTCTCGTCGTTGATCCAAATGCCTGCAGCAGTGAATTGAAGCGTCATTGTCGGATCGCGTGGAAAAAACGGATGCCAACCGAGGCCGAAGGGGAATGCGGTGCCGCCGGTGTTTTCGACCGTCAGCGTGGCGGTCAGCACCGCATGGTGCGCGTCACTGCTTGCGAGATCGAATGCTTGCACGGCGCGAAACGGCCACGGCCACGCCGATGCATCATTGCCTTGTGCATCGTGGTCGAGCGTCAACGTCGCACTCGTCGGCGTCGCGGCTTGCACGATCCACACGCACTGCCAGCCGACGCCGTGGATCGCATGCGGACTCGCACCGAAGTTTCGCGTCAACGCATGGCTACGATCGTGAAACGTCAGCGAAGCATTTCGAATTCGGTTGGAGTAAGGCACGAGTGGATACGAGCTCGTGAGGCGGACATTCGCGCTGGTGAGCACGTCGCCGGGGGTTTCGCGCAGGATTGCGCGCCCACTGAGCGCAAAAGCGCCGATCGCGCCGCCGAGGCCCGGCAGCAAACCAACGTGCGCCGCCCCCGCGGTCAGTTCGAGACGCTGTGTAATCAAGTCGCGTAGTTAGGACTTCGCGCTGCCTTTGATTTTGCCCAACCACTCCTGCGCGCGATTCACCATCATGCCGAGATCGGAGTTGATCGCGATCCACGTGAAGCCGTAATCGAGATATTTGAGCACCATGTCCGGATTTGGCCCGACGGTCCCAATGGGCTTGCCCGCATTGCGCGCGGCCGCGACGCCCTGCTTGATCTTCGCCTGGACATCCGGATGGTTGAAGTCGCCGAGATGTCCCATCGAGGCGGCAAGGTCGGCGGGACCGATGAATAACGAATCGACACCGGGCACCGCCGCGATCGCCGATATCTGTTCAGTCGCGGCGAGCGTTTCGATTTGCACGATGACGCAGATCTCGCTTGCCGCGGACTTGGCATAGTTGGCGACATTGCCGTAGCGACTGCCGCGATGAACGGCTGCAACACCGCGCACGCCGTCGGGCGGATAGCGCGTGTGCGCGACAGCGCGTCTCGCTTCGTCGGCGTTCTGGACAAATGGGATCAACAACGATTGCGCGCCGATGTCGAGCAATCGTTTGATCATGACCATGTCGTTCCACGCGGGACGGACGATCGCCGATGCGGGAGTGCCCGCGATCGCGCGCAGGATCTCGGAAACCTGCGGAGGGTCGATCGGCGTGTGCTCGGTATCGACGACCAGAAAATCGAAGCCGGTGCTGCCGAGCGCTTCGGCCGTCGCCGGCGCTCCGCTGACAAGCCACGCGCCATAGGGAACCGCGGCGGAAGCAATCGCGCGCTTGAACGAATTGACGGGCATGTCCATCATTTGCTCCGAGGAGTTCTGGCGCCGGCAATTTTCATGGGCGCGACGCCGATATGATATAGAGTTTCATAGGGGAGAATCGCTTGGCCAACCGTCTCGACGATCGTGCGCGGTATCCGGACCTCGCGGGACGCGGCGTTTTTGTCTCGGGCGGTGCGTCGGGCATCGGTGCTGCGTTTGTCGACGCCTTCGTCATGCAAGGATGCCGCGTGACATTCATTGACATCGCGGATGCGCCGGCGAAAGCGCTCGCCGACCGCTTTGGACCGGAGCGTGTTCGGTATCTTCATTGCGACGTTCGCGATATTGCGGCGCTCAAATCAGCGATCACTGCCGCCGAAGCGACGTTCGGATCGATTCGCGTGCTGATCAACAACGCTGCGCGCGACGATCGTCACGTGTTCACCGACGTCACGCAAGACTATTGGGACGAAAGTCTCGCGGTCAACTTGCGGCACCATTTCTTTGCAGCACAAAGCGTCGCGCCAGGGATGACGCGCGGGGGCGGTGGATCCATCGTCAATCTTGGATCGGTATCGTGGATGCGTGGCATCGCGGGCTTTGCCGCGTATTCAACGTCGAAAGCGGCGATCAACGGGCTCACGCGCACGCTCGCGCGCGAGCTCGGCGTGCACAATATTCGCGTCAATTCGATCGTTCCCGGCGCCATCGTCACCGAGCGGCAGAAAGCGCTATGGCTGACGGTGGAAAAGGAGCAGGCGTTCCTGGACGCACAATGCCTCAAGTTCAGGCTCTCCGAGGATGATGTCGCCCGCACGGCGCTCTTCCTCGCGTCCGACGAAGCGCGCGGCATCACCGGACAAAATCTGATCGTTGACGCCGGCTTGGCGCAGACGAGCGGTTAACGGTCTCTTCCCTATGTCCACTGTGTCGCTCACGAACGTCGCCAAGAGCTACGGCACGAATGAAGTCATCCACGGCATCGATCTCGATGTCGAATCGGGCGAGTTCGTGGTCTTCGTCGGACCTTCCGGTTGCGGCAAGTCGACGTTGCTGCGAATGATCGCGGGCCTGGAAACGATCACGTCCGGCGAAAGCATGATCGGCGGCACTGTCGTCAACGAGCTCCCGCCGCGCGAGCGCGACATCGCGATGGTGTTCCAGGACTACGCGCTGTATCCGCACAAGACCGTATTCGAGAACATGGCATTCGGCTTGCGGTTGCGGAAACGCCCCGACGCTGAGATCAGGACGCGCGTCGGCGACGCAGCGAACATTCTGCAAATCACCCATCTGCTCGAGCGCAAGCCGCGCGAGCTCTCCGGCGGCCAGCGTCAGCGCGTTGCGATGGGGCGCGCGATCGTGCGCCAGCCGAAGGCATTTCTGTTCGACGAGCCGCTGTCGAATCTCGATGCGCTACTGCGCGCCGAAATGCGGATCGAGATGAAGAAGCTGCATCACCGCCTCGGGAACACGATCATTTACGTCACTCACGATCAGGTCGAGGCGATGACGCTCGCCGATCGAATCGTCGTGCTGCAGGCGGGTAAAGTCGTTCAATACGACACGCCGGACGGCATTTACAACCGCCCCGCGGCGCAATTCGTCGCCGGATTCACGGGCTCGCCGCCGATGAACTTCGCCACCTGCCGAATTGACGAAACCGGCAAAGTGCTGCATGTCGGCGGCGGCATCGACTTGCCGGTCCCGGAGAACCGGATCGCCGAATGCAGCCGCCATCACGGGCGCACGCTGACGTTCGGCTTGCGGCCGGAGCATATTGGCGGCGGCAGCGTGGGGGCGGCTATTCCGGCCAAGGTACTGCTCGTCGAACCATTGGGCGCGGAGACTCTTGGCGTGCTGAAGCTCGGAAGTCGATCGGATGGCCCGGAGGTGACCGGCCGTTTCGCACCCGATGCAAAGCTCGGCGTCGGCGACGATATCTCCGTATCATTGGCGCTCGACCATTTCCACCTGTTCGAGCCGGACAGCGGTGTGGCGATTCGCGGCGCCGATTGGTGATCGTTTGCGAGGCGAGGAGGAACGCAATGAAGACGTGGAGAATCGCGGCAACGATCGCGCTCGGTGCGGCGTTCGCGGCACAAGCGTGGGCGCAGCAGACGACATTGCGCATCTTTACCGGCGGTCAGCAGCGGCCCGATGTGATGCGCAAAATCGCCGACGAATATCAGAAAAAGAATCCCAACGTGAAGGTCGACGTCGAGGTCGGCGGTGCGACCTCCGACGCCCAGCAACAGTATTTGTCGACGGTGCTGTCGTCGAAGGACTCCGTTCTCGATGTGATCCTGATCGACGTCATCCGTCCCGCGCAATGGGCGGCGCAAGGCTGGGCGGAGCCGCTCGACGCGTATCTCGGCGCCGACAAGCCGAAGGTGCTCGCGCAATATCTGAAAGCGTACGTCGATGCCGATCAGGTAAACGGCAAGCTCATTGCATTGCCCTATTTCGCCGATGCGCAGTTTCTCTACTATCGAAAGGATCTGCTCGAAAAATACAAGCGTCCCGTACCGAAGACATGGGACGAGATGATGGAAACGGCGCGCGTCATCATGGACGGCGAGAAGAGTCCGCAATTGCAAGGCTTCTCGACGGCCGGCTCGCCGATCGAGGGAACCGTGTGCACATATCTCGTTCCCTTGTGGGGCACGGGTTCAGAGATCACCAAGGGGGGCAAGCTCAATCTCGACACGCCCGAAGCGCGACAACCGTTCCAACTTTACGGCCGAATGAAGCAGGCGGGGGTGCTGCCGAAGAACATCGCCGAAATTCCAACCGATCGCATTCGGATCGACATGCAAGGCGGCAATCTAATCTTTGCGATGACCTGGAGTTATGTGTGGAACCGGCTCGAGAACGACGCCGACAGCAAGGTCAAAGGCAAGATCGGCGTGACGATGCTGCCGCACGATCAAGGCGGCAAGAGTGCGACCTGCATCGGCGGATGGCAGCTCGCAGTGTCCGCGTTCTCGAAGAACAAGGTGGAAGCGGTGAAGTTCGTTCGCTGGCTGTCGTCACCCGAAGTGTCGAAAATGCAGGCGATCCTCGCGTCGCACATGCCGGTATTCCCCAGTGTGTTCAAAGAGCCCGAAGTGCTCAAGGCAAATCCGTGGTTTGCCGACGCGCTGCCCGTCGTGGAGGGCGCGAGATCCCGGCCGGTCACCGCGCAGTATCCTCAGGTTTCCGACGTGATCCGCAGCAACATGAACGCCTATCTCGCCGGAACCAAGACAACGGACGGGGCGCTCGGCGACATGAAGAGCCGCCTGTCGCCATTCTTGCGCTGATGTGCTCGTAACAAGGAAAGATCTGTCCGAGCGCGCGCTCGGAACGCTGCTGTTGCTGCCCGCGGCGGCGCTGTTG
>DASPYC010000248.1:0-1813 GCA_035636955.1 Casimicrobiaceae bacterium | reverse complement strand
AGCCGGACGATTTGGTCACGCCAGTTGTCGGGCAGGTTCTCGATCAACCACGCGCGCGGCAACTCGGGGACTGCCTCGCGCGCCGCATCAAGCGCCACCTCTGAAAATGACGACAACAGCGGGCGCACGTCGGCGCCCGACCACAATGTCTTCGCGTCGAGCGCGACCGCAGCGCCGGTCTCGCGCTCGCGCCCCGGCGATGGCTTGATTTCGATGTTGACGGCGAAATCGTTCGCGCGCGACCAACGCGCAATTGTTGACAGTGCAGGTATCGGCTCGCCGGCGTACTCGACCGAGTGCCAACTTCCAGCGTCGAGCTGCGCGAGCTCGCGCCAGGTCAGCGCGTCGGCGCGGCCCATGCCGTTTGTCGTGCGTTCGAGCGTGTGGTCGTGCAGCAGAAACGCGACGCCGTCGGCCGACAATTTGACGTCGATTTCGGCCATCCGATAGCCATGCTTGCGGCCGAGGCGCAGCGCGGCCAACGTGTTCTCGGGTGCGCGCTTGCCGGCACCGCGATGTGCGGCCAGGCGAGGGTATGGCCAGGCAGGAAGTCCGCACATGAGCGTATCGCTATCGAATTCGCGCACCCGACGCCGCATCGAACAAGAAGACGCGCGTGGGATCTGCCGTGACGGAGAATGTTGCGCCGATTTCGGGATAGACGCCATGCGGAATCCGCGCGATGACGAGTTCCTTGCCGTGTCCAATATGAATCAGCGTATCGGCGCCGAGCTGCTCGACCATCTCCACCGGCCCGGTCACGTATGCGTCAGACGTGCCGCTGGGTCGAAAATGTTCGGGACGAATGCCGATCGTAATCGTCCGGCCTCCTTCAATACGCGCATTAGCGCGCGCCGTGCCGCCGTGGTCGAGCGCGACCACACCGTCGCCTGCCGCCTTCCCTGTCATGAAATTCATCGCCGGCGAGCCGATGAAGCCGGCAACGAACATCGTCTGCGGGTCTTCGTAAACGTCCATCGGCGTGCCGATCTGTTCTGCACGGCCTGCATTCATCACGATCATCCGGTGCGCGAGCGTCATCGCTTCGACCTGGTCGTGCGTCACATAGAGGCTTGTCGTCGATAAGCGGCGGTGGAGCTTCTGGATTTCGAAGCGCATCTGCACGCGGAGCTTGGCGTCGAGATTCGACAACGGCTCGTCGAAGAGGAATACCGCCGGTTCCCGGACGATCGCTCGACCCATGGCGACGCGCTGTCGCTGGCCGCCCGATAATTGTCGCGGCTTGCGTTCGAGCAATGGCGCAAGCTCGAGAATTTCGGCTGCGCGCTGCACGCGCCGGCCGATGTCGTCCTTCGCCAGGCGGCGAATCTTGAGGCCGTAGGCCATGTTGTCGAACACGCTCATATGCGGATAGAGCGCGTAGTTCTGGAACACCATCGCGATGTCCCGATCTTTGGGCTCGAGCGTGTTGACGACACGATCGCCGATGACGATTTCGCCGCCTGTGATCGCTTCGAGGCCGGCGACCATTCGCAACAGCGTCGATTTGCCGCAGCCCGACGGGCCGACGATGACAATGAATTCGCCGTCGGACACTTCCATGTCGACGCCGTGGATCACTTCCAGGTTGGCGTAGCTCTTCGTCAGGCGGCGGAACGCAACTTTAGCCATGGTCTACTTTTCGGTGTCGACAAGTCCTTTGACGAACCACTTCTGCATCAGCAACACGACGAGCGCGGGTGGCAACATCGCCAGCAACGCGGTTGCCATGACGAGGTTCCACTCGGTCGCTGCTTCACCGCCGGCAATCATTCGCTTGATGCCGATCACCGCCGTATACATCGATTCTTGC
>DASPYC010000247.1:0-6950 GCA_035636955.1 Casimicrobiaceae bacterium | reverse complement strand
GTACTCATCTATCTGCCGAGAAACACTTCAATGACTTGTTCGTCCTGCTGCACTTGCTGCATCGACCCCTCGGCAATGACGCGCCCCTCGTGCAGCACGGTGACGCGATCGGCGATTCGCGCGACGAAATCCATGTCATGCTCGACGACGACGAGCGTGTAGTCGCCGGCAAGCGATTGAAAGAGCTCGGCGCTCCGCAGAGTCTCGTCGTCGGTCATCCCCGCGACCGGTTCGTCCAGCAGCAGAAGCTGCGGCTCCTGCATCAGCAACATGCCGATCTCGAGCCATTGCTTTTGCCCGTGCGACAACAATCCTGCCGGACGCTTCGCTTCGGCGGTGAGCTTGATCGTGTCGAGAATCGTCAGGATGCGCCCGTGTGCCGCGGAATCGAGCTTCGCCGTCAACGTCGGCCAGACGCGCTTGTTCGCCTTGCGAGCGAGCTCGAGATTTTCGAACACCGTGTGTTGCTCGAATACCGTCGGCTTCTGAAACTTGCGGCCGATGCCGCGATCGGCGATTTCAGGTTCGGAGAGCCGCGTGAGATCGATCGTCTGCCCGAAGAACGCAGTGCCGGCGTCGGGACGCGTCTTGCCGGTGATCACATCCATCATCGTCGTCTTACCGGCGCCGTTTGGACCGATGACGCAACGCAGCTCGCCGGCGTCGATCGTCAACGACAAATCGTTCAGCGCCTTGAAGCCGTCGAAGCTGACCGAGATCGACTCGAGATAAAGAATGCCGCGATGGCTGACATCGACACCCTCCTGCATCACACGGCCGGTGCCCACCCCGCCGCTCAAATCGCCCACGCTGCTCGGCAAAAGACCGGCGCTCACGGATGGGCCCCCACGCTTGCGGCTGCGCTCACGCGTCGCCCTCGCCTGATTCGCGTCGCAATGCGAAGCGCGGCGTACTCGTATCGGTCGGCGTCCGCAGCCACAGCCCCGCGACGCCACGCGGAAGGAACAACGTCACGAGGATGAACAAAAGCCCCAGCACGTAGAGCCAGTATTCGGGCAGCGCCTGCGTGAACCAGCTCTTGCCGAGATTGACGAGCGCTGCGCCCAGCACGGGACCGATCAACGTACCGCGACCGCCGACCGCTGTCCAGATTGCGATTTCGATCGAGTTCGCCGGTGACATCTCGCTCGGATTGATGATGCCGACTTGCGGCACGTACAGCGCGCCGGCGATGCCGCAAACGACCGCCGAAAGCGTCCACACGAAGAGCTTGAAGTAAAGCGGGTTGTAACCGGAGAACATCACGCGCGTCTCGGCGTCGCGAATGGCGGTGAGAACGCGGCCGAGCTTCGAATGCACGATAGCGCGGCCGAGCATCAGGAAGCCGAGCAACACGGCACCGGTGATCGCAAACAACGCCATGCGCGTCGTCGGTGCGGTAATCGAGAATCCAAGAATGCGCTTGAAATCGGTGAAACCGTTGTTGCCGCCGAAGCCGGTGTCGTTGCGGAAGAAGAACAGCATGGCCGCGTACGTCAGCGCCTGCGTGATGATCGAGAAGTAAACGCCCTTGATCCGTGACCGGAACGCGAAGTAGCCGAACACGAATGCCAATAAACCGGGGACGAGCACGACCAGGAGCGCGCAGTACCAGAAGTGCTGCGTCAAGCTCCAGTACCACGGATACGCTTTCCAATCGAGAAACACCATGAAATCGGGCAAGTCGCTTTGATAGACACCCTCATGTCCGATCGAGCGCATCAAGTACATCCCCATCGCGTAACCGCCGAGCGCGAAGAACAGTCCGTGGCCGAGCGACAGAATGCCCGTGTAGCCCCAGATCAGATCCATCGCCAGCGCGACAATCGCGTAGCACATGATCTTGCCGAGCAGCGTGACCGTGTAGTCGGAGATATGTAGCGCGCTATTCGCCGGCACGATGAGGTTGCACACCGGAAACACGACGAACAGGACGATCGCCGCGACCCCAACCGCGATCCACAACAGATGCGATGGAAAGCGAGAGAGACGCGCCGCCTTCACCGAGAGGTTTAGCGGCACAAACGCGGCGGGCATATCACGCTTCAACCGTGCGGCCCTTCAGCGCAAACATCCCCTGCGGCCGCTTTTGAATGAAGATGATGATGAAGACCAGCACGGCGATTTTCGCCAATACCGCGCCTTGCCACGCCTCGAGGAATTTGTTGACGACGCCAAGGCCGAGCGCGGCATAGACAGTGCCCGCCAGTTGACCGACACCGCCCAGCACGACAACCATGAACGAATCGACGATATAGCTCTGTCCGAGGTCAGGGCCCACGTTGCCGATCTGCGACAGCGCGCAGCCCGATAAGCCGGCGATGCCTGAGCCGAGTCCAAACGCAAGCATATCCACGCGTACGGTGGGAACTCCGAGCGAGCTCGCCATGCCTCGGTTCTGCGTGACGGCGCGCACAAACAAGCCGAGACGAGTGCGGGAAAGTAGGACCCACATCAGCGCCAGCACGCCGGCGGCGAACGCGATGATCGCGATGCGACTCCACGGCAGCACGACGTTGGTCATGATTTCGACACCGCCGGACATCCACGATGGATTCTCTACCTGGACGTTTTGCGCGCCGAAGATCGTGCGCACCGATTGAATCAGGATCAGCGATAGGCCCCAGGTCGCGAGCAACGTTTCGAGCGGCCGCCCGTACAAGAACCGAATCACCGTGCGCTCGAGAACCATGCCGACAACGCCCGAAACAGCGAACGCAACGGGAATCGCGCAAAGGAGATAGGCGTCGAACGCGCCTGGAAAATGCTGCCGGAAGACGTTCTGCACGACATACGTCGCATAGGCGCCGATCATGATCAGCTCGCCATGCGCCATGTTGATGACGCCCATCAAGCCGTACGTAATCGCGAGGCCGAGCGCGGCCAGCAACAGGATCGTCCCCAGCGAGATTCCGCTGAAAACGCGCGCAACCATCTCGCCGGTGGAAAGTCGCTGTTCGACCGCACGGAGCGATCGCTCCGCTTCCGCACGCAGCTCAGCGTCGCGCTCGACATACTCGCCGCCTTTTCGCTCGAGCAACGCGAGCAATAACGTCTTCACGCTGCCGCTGTCGCTTTGCGCGAGCGCGCGCACGGCAGCAAGGCGCGTCGCTTGGTCGGTGCTCGACAACTGTACCGACGCCTGCGTCAGCGCAAGAATGCTCTTGATCTCCGGGTCGGTCTCCTTGGCGAGCGCTGCGGAAATAGCGGGCAGCGTGATCTCGTCGGCACCGCCTTGCAGCTCCCTGGCGGCGGCTAGACGCGCGGCGCGCTCCGGGAACGAGAGCCTGAGCGCAGCGATTGCCATGCCGAGCTCGCGTCGCAGCCGATTATTGATGACGAGATCGTCGAGATTGTCCGGCGCCGGCTTGACGGTCTTTCCCGTCAACAGATCGACCGCTTCTTCAGCCTTGATTAGATAAACGTGGTCGTCGCCGGCCGTTTTGACGTCGCCGTCCTGCATCGATTGCAACAATGACAGCGCCGAAGGATCGCCGCTTGCCACGATTGCAGCGATCGCGGCCGCTCGCGCGTCACCCTCGCCGAGGGCGAGATCGCGGATCGTTTCAGGAGATACGGCGCCGCCGGCGTGCGTCGCGACAAAAATCGACGCCAGCAACGCGAAGCAACGCAAAAAAGCGTTAAGCGTGAATCGATGCGTTGCCATTTCGGTCATCCCGAGCAAAGCGAGGGACTTGCTGCTGGGAGACTCGCGATCCCTCGTCGCACCGCTCCTCGGGATGACGCATTTGTTTCCAATCGCGGCCCGTCCTGCGGGCCGCGATTGGACAGATGCGTCACTTCTTCTCCGGCTCGTCCTTCTTCTGGTCTTTGCCGGCGATGAACGGACTCCACGGTTGCGCTTTGATTGGTCCTTTGGTCTTCCAGACCACGTTGAACTGACCGTCCGCTTTCACTTCGCCGATGAACACGGGCTTGTGCAGATGATGATTCTTTTCGTCCATCTTCACGGTAAACCCATCCGGCGCCTTGAACGACTGCCCGCCCATCGCGGCGATGACCTTATCGGGATCGAAGCTCTTCGCCTTCTCGACTGCCTGCTTCCACATGTGGATGCCGATGTACGTCGCTTCCATCGGATCGTTGGTCAGCGGCTTGTCCGCGCCGGGCAGCTTCTTCGCCTTTGCGTACGCTGCCCATTTCTTCTTGAACGCTTCGTTTTCGGGGTTCTTGAGCGACATGAAATAGTTCCATGCGGCCAGATGCCCGACCAGCGGTTTGGTATCGACGCCGCGGAGCTCCTCTTCGCCAACTGAGAATGCGACAACCGGAACGTCGGTCGCTTTCAACCCTTGGTTGCCGAGCTCCTTGTAGAACGGCACGTTCGAGTCGCCGTTGATCGTCGAAATGACGGCGGTCTTGCCGCCGCCGGCGAATTTCTTGACGTCGGCGACGATCGTTTGATAGTCGGAATGGCCGAACGGCGTGTACTTCTCGTCGATGTCCTTCTCGTCGACGCCTTTCGATTTCAGGAACGCGCGCAAGATCTTGTTCGTCGTGCGCGGGTAGACGTAGTCCGTTCCCAGCAACACCCACCGCTTGGCGCCGCCGCCTTCCTTGCTCATCAAGTACTCGACCGCCGGAATCGCTTGCTGATTCGGGGCGGCGCCGGTGTAGAACACATTCTTCGACAGCTCTTCACCTTCGTATTGCACCGGATAGAACAAGAGGCCGTTCGTTTCCTCGAACACGGGCAACACCGACTTGCGCGATACCGACGTCCAGCATCCGAACACGACGGCGACCTTGTCCTGCGTAATCAGTTGCCGCGCCTTTTCGGCAAACAACGGCCAATTCGACGCGGGATCGACGACGACGGCATCGATCTTCTTTCCCATCACGCCGCCGCTTGCGTTGATTTCGTCGAAGGTCATCAATGCAACATCCTTGAGGACCGTTTCGCTGATGGCCATCGTGCCGGACAAGGAATGAAGCACGCCGACTTTGACGGTATCAGCTGCCGAAGCGCCGGCGCTAAAACCTGCGCAAGCCAGCGCCACTGACAGCGCGACGTGCTGCAAGAAACCTCTACGTTGCATAAGATGCTCCCCGATTGACGAGTAAGTGACGACCGCAAGGCCGATGACGGGCGCCGTATTGGTGAGTGCCAACGCGTCGCAATGGTGCCGGGGTGAAACGTTGCATGACGCATGCCAATGCGCGTCATCATCGATTAACGCAAGGATTCAAAAGCCGAATTGCGCCGTCCAACCCACGCTATGGACTCATTACATTCTCCGTCGATCCACCAAAGCGGTGCGATATTTCGATGTATGCACCGCTTTGGACGCGGGGCATCTCGCGCGCGCTCGCACGTGACCGAAAGAGCGTCGCATGGGCCGGCAGACCGTGAGATTTCAGTGAGGACTTCGCGCGGTCCGAGCGCGAAGCTTAAGCGCGATGGCGATGCCGAGCGCCACAATCAGAACCGTCAAAAACAGCTCGCGTTCGATCTTTGCGAGGTTGCCGACAACCTGCTCCGCCGCCGCGCCGAACGCGTAACCGACAGCAAGCCAACACGCAGCCCATACGACCGCTCCCGTGATGTTGAGTGCTAGATAGCGCGGCCAGGTTAGGCGGCTCGAGCCGATCACGATTGGTCCGGCAATACGCATGCCGTAGAGAAAGCGCACCGTGATCACCGCGAACGCCGGATTCCGGTGAACGAGACGATTCACGCGCTCGATGGCCGGCGAGAATGACGGCCAGCGCGCGAGTATGTCGGATCCATAGCGACGTCCCAGCGCGAAATAGATCGTGTCGCCCACGGTTCCGCCCCCCGCGGCGAGCACCAGCACCGCGGGCCAGTAAAGGTGCCCGCGATGGATGGCAAGTCCCGCGAGCGTAACGATCGTTTCGCCCTCGAACAGCGAGCCGATGAACGTGAGCGGATAGCCGTAAGCCTGGATCAGTGCAGGAAGATCGATGTGCATTAGGGACCCGAGCCCGCGAGGTCGAACAGGCTCGTCACGACAAGTTCGAGTACCGCGACGTCACGTTGATTGATGAGTTGCCAGCGCCAGCGCAGGATGCCGAGATCACGATTATTTTTCGATCGACGCACGTCGATCACATGCGCGTGCAGCGTGAGCGCGTCGCCGGGCCGCACGGGCTCGAGCCACTTCAGGTAATCGAGACCAGGCGAACCGAACGATTCCGAATCGGCGAGCGCAGCCTCATTCGCGAGGCGCATCGCAATGCCGCACGTTTGCCAACCGCTCGCAATCAATCCCTGCCAGCGGCTCTTTTGCGCACGCTCGCGATCGATGTGAAACCACTGCGGGTCGTAATCGCGCGCGAACGCAAGGATGTCCGCTTCGGAGAGTACGGCGGGACCATGAACAATCGTTTGCCCCGACCGAAAATCGGCGAATTTCATCGACGGGTTCTCAAGAAGGTCGGCGAAAACGCTCGACGATGTCGGCAGCTTAACAACAAAGCATGCTCGAGACGTCGCGCACGACGCACCAAGTCGCGTTCGAAGGGAGGGCAATTACGGCGCGGCCGCCGGGCATCAAGTCCGTTGGCGTTGACGATCAACGACCGGTGACGCGATCGACGAAACGCGAAACCGCTTCGAGCACCGCTTCGGGTTGGTCGCGATGCGGAGAATGTCGGCAGTCTTCGAGCTTGAGCAACTCGACATCGCGCGCGCCGGCCGTGATCCGAGCGAGCTGCTCCATGGTTCCGTACTCATCGTCCTCACCTTGAATCGCTAGCACCGGACATTGAATGCGCGGCAGGTATTCCTCGATGTTCCACGCGCGGAAATCAGGATGGAGCCAGATGTCGTTCCAGCCCCAAAACGCGCGGTCGACGCCGGCGTGATAGCGTCCGAGGCGCGAAGGTAGATCGGTCGTTTCGTACGTGTCGCGGGCCGCCGCAATGCTCGCAACCGAGATATCTTCGACGAGCACGTGCGGCGCCAT
>DASPYC010000246.1:0-5574 GCA_035636955.1 Casimicrobiaceae bacterium | reverse complement strand
AGCCCGCCGGTGCGCTTTCCGAATGTCTACGGGATCGACATGCCGAACCAGCGCGAGCTCGTGGCCACAGGTCGCAACGAAGCGGAGATCGCGCGCGAGATCGGAGCCGACTTGTTGATCTATCAAGATCTCGATGCGTTGAAGTCCGCGGTGCGCGCAACCAACCCGGCATTGAAAGAATTCGAGGCATCGTGCTTCGACGGCAAGTACATCACCGGTGACATCACGGCCGATTACCTGTCCCAACTGGCGCACGAGCGCGACGAGCAACGCGGCGAATCCGAAGACCTGCTCGACGACGCCAAGCGACCGGTCGCCGTCGATTAAGGTCGCCTTTCCTGGTTTTACGTGCAGTAAACAATGTTGCCCGGAACGCAGTATGTCATCGAGGTAAACCCTCGAATCCCGGAGCCGCTCGCGAGGCTCGAGGATCTCGCGGGCGATCTGTGGTACAGCTTCGACCGCGCGACACGCGAGCTCTTCGCGCGCTTGCATCCGACACTGTGGAACGCGATCGGGCATAGTCCGAAGGCGTTTCTTCGGCGCGTCGACGAGGCGCGTTTGCGCGCAGCTGCCGACGATCCGGTCTTCCTCGACAGCTTCAATCGGATTCTGTCGGCGTACGACACCTATCACAGCGAGCGAGCGTCGCGCGGCGCGACGACGGGACTGTCGGAAGGTGACCTGATTGCGTACTTCTGCGCCGAATTCGGCTTTCACGAAAGTCTGCCCATTTACTCGGGCGGCCTCGGCATTCTCGCCGGCGATTGCTGCAAAGCGGCGAGCGACATGCGAATCCCGTTTGTCGGCGTTGGCCTTCTGTATCGCCAAGGTTATTTCCAGCAAAGGATCGATGCCGACGGGAAGCAGCACGTCGCCTATACCGATTCCGAGTTTGCCGAATTGCCGGTCGAGCTCGTCCACGCCGACAGCGGACATGAGCTCCGCGTTCAAGTCGAACTGCCCGGACGCGCCGTTTCCGTTCGCGTCTGGAAAGCGCACGTCGGCCACGTGACGCTCTATCTGCTCGATACCGACGTGCCCGAGAATTCCACTGCGGATCGAGCGATCACCTATCGGTTGTACGGCGGCGATCGCAGGACGCGCATCGAGCAGGAAATCGTGCTCGGCATCGGCGGCGTGCGCGCGCTCGCGGCGCAGCGTCTCGCACCCACCGTCTGGCACATGAACGAAGGACACGCAGCGTTTCTGGTACTCGAACGCGTGCGGATGCTCGTCTCCGGCGGACTGGAATTCACGAGTGCCCTCGAAGCCGTGGCTGCAAATACGGTGTTTACGACGCACACGGTCGTACCGGCCGGTCATGACCACTTCGCGGAAGATATGGTCGACCAGTATCTCGCCGGTTATTGCCGCGACATCGGCATCGAGCGCGAAACGCTTCTTGCGCTCGGGCGGACGCCAGGCGACGGAGAATTCAACATGACGGCGCTGGCGCTGCGTGGCTCGCGTTTTCACAATGGCGTCTCTCGGATCAACGGGGAGCTGTCGGCGCAAATGCTGAAGAGCTTCTGGCCCGAGGTGCCGCCGGAGGAAAACCCGATCGATTACATCACCAACGGGGTCCATGTTCCGACGTTTCTGGCGAGCGAGTGGCGCGATCTATTCGATCGTTTCCTCGGGTCGGATTGGCGTCATCGATTGCATGGCGATCATGCATTCGACGACGTCGACAACATCCCCGAGCACATGTTCTGGTCGGTGCATCAATACCTGAAGACACGGATGCTGAACACGGTCCGCGAGCGCATCCGTGATCAGAATTTCCGCAACCGCGGCAGCGAGGCGCACCTCGATCGGCTGCTGCAATACTGCAATCCGGAATCTCCGGATGTGCTGACGATCGGCTTCGGGCGCCGCTTTGCCACATACAAGCGCGCGACGCTCATCTTCAACGATCTGGATTGGCTTCGCACGATCGTGTCCGATTCGAAGCGCCCGGTTCTGCTGATCTTTGCGGGACGCGCGCATCCCGCCGACACGCCCGGCCAGGAACTGATCCGCCGGATTACCGAAATCGCGCGGAGCCGCGAGTTCGAAGGGCACGTGCTGATGGTCGAAGGCTATGATCTGCGGCTCGGGCGACGGCTGGTGTCGGGCGTCGACGTGTGGCTCAACACACCGGTCTATCCGCTCGAAGCATCGGGTACATCGGGCATGAAAGCCGGCATCAACGGCGTCATCAATCTGTCCGTTCTCGACGGCTGGTGGGGAGAAGGTTATTGCGGTGACAACGGCTGGGCGATCAAGCCGACCGAGGAAACGATGGAACCTGAACGGCGCGATCAAGAGGAAGCGCGCACGCTGTATGAAATCCTGCAGGATCAGGTGGTGCCGATTTACTACCGCCGCGACGGCTCGGGCACGTCACCGCAATGGATCCGCATGGCGAAGCGGTCGATTGCGACGATCCTGCCGCGCTTCAACGCGGACCGAATGGTGGGCGAGTATGCTGCCAAGTTCTACCAGCCCGCGGCGCGCCAGGGTCGGCGCTACGCGGAGCGGGGCCATGCGTGCGCACGCGACATTGCGGCGTGGAAAGCAAGAGTCAGAAGGGCATGGCCCGGCGTTCGCATTCAGCGCGTCGACCGGCCTCCAACACGGTTGACGTTCGGCGCGAAGGTCGAGGTTGAGGTCGCGCTGGCACTAAACGGTTTATCGCCCGACGATGTCACCGTCGAGCTTCTCTTGTCGCGAAGCGAATACGATGCCGGTCTCGACGAGCGGCAGCGCCAGTTGTTCACGCCGCGCCAGAAAGAGGGCGATGAGTATCGCTACGCGTTGACGCTCGAGCCGGATCTATGCGGACGACTTGATTACCGGATTCGCGCGTACCCTTGTCACGCTGATCTCTCGCATCCGCTCGAGCTTGGTCTGATGCTGTGGACGTAGCATGTCAGCCCGAGGACAAGGTCTATCGTCCGAGGGACCTGCTGTTTCTTCCAATGAAAAGCAGTTCCCTCGCTGCGCTCGGGATGACAAACAGGCGGCAGGGAACCTCTTGCGTCCCCGCATGGTCTCGATTCATGAAGGCCAGCGTGTGTCATGGGAGCGCAGGGGAAAGGTTGAAACCGCGTAGCGCGATCCGGCCCGTTCGATCCTGCGCGCTCTTCTGATTTGCCCACCTGGGGAGTGCGGCCGTGCAGATTTTACAAGTGGCTCGTCGCGGCAAGAGCGCCGAGGCGAGGAAAGGTCCGCCGCTCACCGACCATGATGTCTATCTGTTCCGCGAAGGAACGCATGGCCGGCTGTACAACGCGATGGGATGTCACCTCGCTGCCGACGGCGCGCGGTTCCGCATCTGGGCACCGAACGCCGCGCATGTCTCCGTCATCGGTGACTTCAATAATTGGGACGTCAGCGCAAACGCGCTCCAGCCGCGCGCTGAAGGTTCCGGCATCTGGGAAGCGTTCGTCCCAGGCGTTGCGCACGGCAGCGCGTACAAATTCCGCATCGTCGGTGCCGAGCGGGGCTACGAAATCGACAAGGCCGATCCGTTCGCGCTCTGCGCGGAGGCGCCGCCGCTGACGGCATCGCGCGCATGGTCGCTCGACTACGAATGGAACGATCGCGCGTGGATGACCGATCGGCGTCAACACAACGCGCTCGACGCGCCGATGTCGATTTACGAGATGCATCTTGGCTCGTGGCGGCGAAACGCCGGCCGGATGCCCACGTACCGGGATATCGCCGCGCCTCTCGCCGCGTACCTGCGCGAGACGGGCTTCACCCATGTCGAATTAATGCCGATCACCGAGCACCCCTTCTACGGATCATGGGGCTATCAGACGACCGGCTATTTCGCGCCGACCGCGCGTTACGGAACGCCGCAGGATTTCATGTTCCTGGTCGATACGTTACACCAGCAAGGGATCGGCGTGATTCTCGACTGGGTGCCGTCACACTTCCCCAGCGACGCGCACGGTCTCGCTTACTTCGACGGCACGCATCTGTACGAGCATGCAGACCCGCGTCAGGGCTTCCATCCCGAATGGAACAGCGCGATTTTCAACTACGGCCGTAATGAAGTCCGCGCCTTCCTGCTGTCGAGCGGCCTATTCTGGCTCGACAAGTACCACATCGACGGTTTGCGCGTCGATGCCGTCGCGTCAATGCTCTATCTCGATTACGCGCGGAAGGAAGGTGAATGGATTCCCAACCGCTACGGCGGCAAGGAAAATCTCGATGCCATTCTGTTCCTGCGAACGCTCAACGAATCCGTTTATCGCGACTATCCCGATGTGCAAGTGTTCGCCGAGGAATCGACGTCGTGGCCGATGGTGTCGCGGCCGGTCTACGTTGGCGGGCTCGGTTTCGGCCTCAAATGGAACATGGGCTGGATGCACGACACGCTCGACTATCTGCGCCACGATCCCATTCACCGCAAGTTCCACCACGACCGGCTGACGTTCTCGATCTGGTACGCGTTCTCCGAGAATTTCGTGCTGCCGCTTTCGCACGACGAGGTCGTGCACGGCAAAGGCTCGCTGATCGGCAAGATGCCGGGCGATTCATGGCGCCAGTTCGCGAATCTGCGCCTGCTCTATGGCTACATGTGGGCGCATCCGGGAAAGAAGCTGCTGTTCATGGGTGGGGAGTTCGGCCAGCGACGCGAATGGACGCATGACGATGCGCTGGAATGGTGGGTGCTCGAGCAGCCCGAGCATGCAGGCGTCAAGCGCTGGGTCGGCGATCTCAATGCGTTTTATCGCTCGTCACCCGCATTGTATGAAGTCGACTTCGATCGCACCGGCTTTGAATGGATCGACAATAACGATGCCGAAGCGAGCGTCTTGAGCTTCCTGCGCAAATCGCGCGCGGGTTCGCCGTTGATCGTTGTGTGCAATTTCACGCCGCTTCCGCGTCACAATTACGTTGTCGGCGCGCCGCACGGCGGCTTCTGGCGCGAGCGCTTGAATAGCGACGCCGGCATCTACGGCGGCAGCAGTATCGGCAATCTGGGTGGGGTCGAGGCGGCACCGGTGCCGGCGCAGGGCCGTTCGCATTCGCTCGCATTGACGCTGCCGCCGCTTGCGGTATTGTTCCTGGAGCCGGGACCCCAGTAAGCGTTCGACAACGGTGGAACGTATCGCAAAATAGGGCGAGCAGCCCGATTACCTCAGTTGCCAAATGAGGGCCCGCAGCGAGCCTCGAGATAGTACATAGGTGTACAGCGAGAGGCGAGCGAGGATACGGGAGCTTTACCTCGGCAAACGCTAACATGAGCAAGGCGAATGTTAAGCGAAGCGGCGTTCGCTCCAAAGTATTCGGGCTGTGCAGCCGATTTTGAGAGGTGCCATGCCGTCATCGCTGCCCGCGGATGGCCGCATCCGGGTCGTCATCGAAAACGTCGCGCCCGCCGTCGATGGGGGTCGGTTTCCGATCAAGCGCGTCGCCGGTGAAACGGTGACCGTGGAGGCCGACTGCTTTGCTGACGGTCACGACGCGTTGGCCTGTCGGCTGTTGTATCGTCGCGACGCCGAGCGCGCATGGCAATTCGCGCCGATGATGCTGCTCGCGAACGACCGCTGGCGCGCGGAATTCGTCCTTGGT
>DASPYC010000245.1:0-2965 GCA_035636955.1 Casimicrobiaceae bacterium | reverse complement strand
CTGGCGTGCGCGATTCCCGAACATCAGCAGCGTCGTTGCGTCAAGCGACACGCCAATCTCGAGCGCGCCGTCTGCATGATCGACGCGTGCAGCAACGGACATTCCGTTCGCCCGGATGGCAGCCTCGAACCTGGCCAACGTCTCGCCGTGTCCGAAGCTGCTGCGGACCGTAATCAAGCCCTCCACCTTCACGTGCAGCGCTCCGGCGCTAAGTCAGCCCGAAAACGAGGGCGACGATCGTCAGCCCGATCAGCACGCCAACCCAGAATCGACGCGGCATGTTGTGACTTATGTGTATGGGATTCATAAAGTGCACACGCACTATCGGATTTCGATGGCGAGCGCGATATCCCCCGGATGGGGCCGCGAAGCGGGTGAAGCGTGGCTTCGTGCGTCGGAGCGGCGAAACGAAAAGGATCATCGCGCGAGTGCCATTCCGCCATCCCCCGTCCGGGGCATATGTCTCAATCCGATACAGCGGCACACTTTCCGCGACGACACGACATGCACGGCTGCGTGTCTCGGATGATCGACGGGAACTTCCGCTGATTACGGGTGCGATTTCGCGGAAGCCACGCGGTCGCGGGAACAATCGATGACGCTGAACGGGCGGGTGCACAAACATGAAAGGGCTGCAATGGATTCTTGCATTCCTGCGTGATCCAGCTGTCGCGCAAGCCAATCTCGACCGATGAACCGCGATAGGACATCTCAGCCGGGCGTGTCAGCCAATCGCATCGATGCCGCTGCACGGACGCCGCTCCATGCTGCGACGGCCACGGCCGTCATCACCCTCTTGAGCGGATGCAGTTCCGCGCCGTCGCGCAACATCCTCGGCTCGTATTTTCCGTCGTGGATGATCTGCGTCCTCGTCGCGATGTGCTTGACGATCGTCGTTCGTGCGGTGCTCGCCAAAGTGGGCGTTGAAGACGAATTGCCGGCGCCGATCCTGGTGTACCTGTCGGTGACGCTCGCGTTCACCTTCGCGCTCTGGCTGCTGTGGTTGAGCTAGGCGGGTACGACCGTGAAGCGCACGAAGACATGGTTGGCTCGCTCGATCGCTGCACTTGCCGTTGCCGCGGCGGTAGCACTTGGAGCCACTACGCTGTTCGTCGTCGATCGTCGCCCGCGGACGCACGACGCGCATCTGTTCGCCTACAGCGCCGGGATGGCGCCGGAGGTCAGCGGCCGCGTCCTCGCACTGCATGTGATCAACAATCAGCGTGTGAACGCGGGCGAGCCGCTGGTCGACATCGATCCCGAACCGTTCGCGATGCGTCTGCGCCAGGCGCGGGCGCAGGTTGCCGCATTGAAGGCGCAGATCAGTGTGACCGGGCGACAGGTCACGTCGCAGAAGTATGGCGCCGATGCGGCGGCGACGCAGATCAGCCACGCACGCGAGCAGCTCGCGCTGGCGCAGGACACGCTGCACCGCCAGGAGCCGCTTCTCGCCAAGGGCTACGTGACCAACCAGCAGATTGACGAAGCTCGAACCAACGAACGCAACGCCGCCATCGCGCTCACGACCGCCACACAGCAAGCGAGTCAGGCGCGTCAAGCGGTAGGCGACACCGACAGTCTGATCGCGCAGCTTGGCGGCGCCGAGGCCGCCGAAGCGCTCGCCGCGCGTGACTTGCGCGTGACGACGTTGCGCGCGCCGTTCGCCGGCACCGTCGTCGGCCTACAGATCGCGGAAGGCGCGTATGCGATTGCGGGGCAATCGCTGTTCACGCTGATCAAGGACGACGAATGGTACGCAATCGCCGATTTTCGCGAGACGGAGCTTCCGCGCATTGCCGTGGGCGATCCCGCCACGGTGTGGACGATGAGCGATGACGACAAGCCCATTCGCGGGACGGTTCAGAGTCTCGGGCGCGGCGTGCAACCCGATGATCGCGCGGGTCCGGGGCTGCCGGTCGTCGGCCGCACGCTCGATTGGGTTGTCGTCGCGCAGCGCTTCCCGGTGTGGGTCCGACTCGACGATCCGCCGTCGAACGTGACGAGGATCGGCGCAACCGCATCGGTGCGAGTCCGTCATGACGGCGCCGACTGAAGCGTACACGGCGCGTCGATCGCCCGAGCTCATGGCGTGGCTTCGCGACGAGCTGCGGCCGACGCCGGGCAGGGGTGCAGCGGTTGCACGTATCGCTTTCAACACCACGATCACGGTCGTCGTTGCGATGGTCTTCCAGATTCCGCTGCCGGCGTACATAGCCTACATAGTGTTCCTGGTCAGCCAAAAGCAGCGTGTGGCAACGCTCATCACGGCCGTCGCCGGCACAGTCGCCGCAACGCTCGCGGTTGCATTGTCGCTGCTCTTCTACATGCTCGATGCCTCCGAGCCGGCGCTTCGACTAGCGCTGATGGCGGTAAGCACGTTCGTTGCGTTTTTTCTCGCGCGCACTTCGACGATCGGGCCGATCGCCTTTTTAGCCGGCTTCGTTCTCGTTGTCACGCAGACCCTCATCGACCACATGCCATCCCCGGAGGCCCTTACGCGTCTGGTGCTTTGGCTTTGGTTGATCGTCGCGTTTCCCGCCGCCCTTACGACGCTGGTCGATCTGGTCTTCGGACGCGATCCGGCGAAGCTCGCGCTTCGAACGGCGCTGCACGTGCTCGATGCGGCTGCCGCGATGCTGCGCGGGAAACGTGCAATTGACATCGATCGCCTGCAAGCCGCGGGCCTCGAACTGCTCGAGTTGACGCGACACGCTCAGATGGCGGACCGGCGCCTTCGCGCCCGCGCAAAAGTCGATCACCGCGTCATCGAACTGCTGGTCGAACTGCTCACGCTGCTTCGAGCATTTCCGCGCAACGTTCCCGGAGCGGCCCGCGCGGTCCTCGCGGATGCATGCAAGCAATGCCGCAACGCCTTGGCGCATACCGACGCGCCTCTGTCGCCGCGTCCCACATTCACCGGCACCCTGCTGCGCGACTTGACCGCGGATGTGCGGCCTGTCGTCGT
>DASPYC010000244.1:0-3143 GCA_035636955.1 Casimicrobiaceae bacterium | reverse complement strand
GGGCATGACGTTTCAAGCGCCCGTTTTCGTTCTCACGAGTAAAGGTCCGCGGCCGGCGGCCGCAGGCGCATCTCGTTATTCGTCGGCTTTCGTCTTCACGACTTTCTTGCCGCGATAATAGCCGCTTGGGCTGATGTGATGACGCAGATGCACTTCTCCGCTGACCGGCTCGACGGCCAATGGCGGATTCGCGAGCGAATTATGCGCACGATGCATGCCGCGCTTTGACGGTGACTTCTTGTTTTGCTGGACTGCCATGCTGCTCTCCTTGATCTCGATCGCGCTTCGCAACAACTCTTCGCGCGATCTTCGGTGATCTCTACGAACAATCTCTAATTTACGCCGTCAAGCGCGGGCGGCGCGCAGCTGCCATCCGGATGACGCGCGACGTACGGCAATGCCAGCACCAGCTCATCTTCGATCAGCGTCTGCGGATCGAGCGTCGTCGCGGCCAGCAACACTTCCGCGTCGCTCTCGGCATCGAGCCGCGCAGTCTCGGCTTCGTCATGCGCCAGCAGCAATTGCGTCCGCTGCGAGATCGTCAATTCGAGCGGTCCCAGGCATCGCTGGCATTCGAGCGTGACGCTTCCTTCGAGCAGAACGGCGAGCGCCAATCTTCCCATCGCGTCGACTGTGCCCTCGATACGCCAATCGATCGGGGCTCGGGTGCCAATGACGCGGTCCGCCAAGCGCGGTAACGTCGTCGCGTCTACCGATCCCGCAAGCGAACCGCGTTCCCGCGCGAGGCGAAAAGCGTCGAACCGGCGTTGCGCGCGCGTAGTGCCCACAAAACGTTGGATAATAGCGTAACGACAGCAGATTGTCAAAAATGTCCGCAAAAACAATGGAGAAGCCGCACTTGCTCATTCTGGCGTCCGCGTCGCCCTATCGGCGGACGTTGCTCGAAAGGCTCGGGATGCCGTTCGAGGTGATACCCGCGAACATCGACGAATCGCCGCAGCCCAACGAAAGCCCCAGCGCGGTCGCCTTGCGCCTCGCCGAAGCAAAATCTCGTGCAGTCGCCGCCGATCGATCGGGTGCACTGGTGATCGGATCCGATCAAGTCGCGGACTTGGACGGTGGCCATCTTGGCAAACCGGGCAGCCACGCCGCCGCGGTTGCGCAGCTCCAGGCGCTGTCGGGCCGCACGGTGACCTTTCATACGGGGGTCGCCGTGTGCGATGCAGACAGCGGTCGCTGCCGCAGCACGCTCGTCGACGTCGTCAGCACGTTTCGCGTCCTTTCGGATCTCGAGATCGATGATTACTTGCGGCGTGAGCAACCGTACGACTGCGCAGGCGCGGTCAAGTCGGAACGACTCGGCATCGCGCTGTTCGAGCGGATCGTGAGCGACGATCCGACGGCGCTCATCGGTTTGCCGTTGATTGCCTTGATCGATCTGCTTCGGGCCGAAGGTGTGGTCGTCATTGGAACGCGATAGCCGCAAGCGCTAGGGGTAGGTGCCATGACCGGTACGGTTTATCTTGTTCCAAATTTGCTGGGCGCCGTTCCGCCGTCGCACGCGTTGCCACAACGAACGATCGATGTTGCGCGAAGCCTCGTCCACTGGATTGTCGAAACTCCCAAGCCGGCTCGCGCGTTCTTGAAGGCGCTCGAGGTTGTGACACCGATTGCGAATCTTGATTTGCGCACCTTTCCAACTTCGACCACGGCCGCGAACCTGTCGACGCTGCTCACGCCGGCGCGCGAAGGACATGACATCGGATTGTTGACAGATGCAGGATGTCCAGGAGTCGCGGATCCGGGCGCGGCGGTGGTGGCGGCGGCGCATGGCGCGGGGATACGAATCGTCCCGCTGGTGGGACCTTCGGCCGTTTTGCTTGCGCTCATGGCATCAGGGATGAACGGCCAGAGCTTTGCGTTTCACGGCTATCTGCCGGTGAAACCCGATGCGCGGACACAGGCACTTCGCGCGCTCGAAGCCGATTCGCGAACGCATCGCCGTGCGGAGCTCTTCATCGAAACGCCTTACCGGAACATTGCCCTGCTCGAGGCGATCTCGCAGACGCTCAAGTCCACAACGCTGCTATGCGTGGCGGCCGATTTGACCTTGCCGAGCGAGACGATCGAGCGGCGGACTGCGGCGGCATGGCGTGATCACGACATTGGCCGATTCGCGAAGCGACCCGCGCTGTTCGTCATGCAGGCATAAACAAATACCGACCTATTGGTCGTCCTAGGTGCCGCGCGAGTCCTCGATGTAGCTCTTGAGCATCCGGTTTTCGAAGCTCTGTTCCTCCAAGACCGCCTTCGCGACGTCATGGAATGACACGACGCCTTGCAACATCGTGCCCTCCATCACCGGCACGTATCGCGCGTGCTGCTCGAGCATCGAGCGTCGCAGCTCCATCACATCGAGATGCGGCGTCGCGGTCAGCGGATCACGCTGGCAGATCTCCGCGACACGCAAATCGCCGAGCGTGCCGCCGCGTTCCGACATCGCCTTCAACACTTCGGCGAAGGTGAGCAGTCCCGACATCCGGCCGCGATCCATGACGACGAGCGATCCGATGTCGTGCTGCGCCATTACGGTCACCGCGTCGAGAACTTTGCCGTCAGGCGTCGTCGTGAAGAGCGTATGACCTTTGATGCGCAGAATCTCGTTGACGACCATGGCCGACTCCTCGTGTTTCTTTCAGCACGGGACACCGTCGAGGTTACTCCTGGACCGCGGGCGCAGGCAACGACGCACGGGGAACGAAGACGCCGACGCCGACCCTCGCTCGGTTATTTATAGAGCGTGTGCGGCAGCCAGAGACCGATGCCGGGGAACAAGTACAGCAGGATCAACGCAATGACCTGGATCCCCATGAAGGGCATCATCCCGGCGAAGATCGCGTTCAACGTGACGTGCGGCGGCGACACACCCTTCAGGTAGAACGCCGCCATCGCCACCGGCGGTGACAGGAATGCGGTCTGCAGATTGAGCGCGACGAGCAGGCCGAAGAACAGCGGATCGATGTTGAAGTGTGGCAGCAGCGGGATGAAGATCGGCATGAAGATGATGATGATCTCCGTCCACTCGAGCGGCCAGCCGAGCAGGAAGATGATGACCTGCGCCAGGATCATGAATTGCACCGGCCTCATGTCGAGCGACAGGACCCATTTCTCGATGACCTCCT
>DASPYC010000243.1:0-3036 GCA_035636955.1 Casimicrobiaceae bacterium | reverse complement strand
CGCGCACGCTGGCGATCGCGGCGATGAAGATCGCCAACGATGTGCGCTTGCATGCCAGCGGACCGCGCGCGGGATTGGGTGAGATCTCGATCCCCGACAACGAGCCGGGTTCGTCGATCATGCCGGGCAAGATCAACCCGACGCAGAGCGAAGCATTGACGATGGTGGTGACGCGCGTTTTCGGCAATGATGCGACCGTCGCGTTCGCGGGATCGCAAGGCAATTTCCAGTTGAACGTCTACAAGCCGGTGATGCTTCAGGCAACGCTCGAATCGATCGAGCTCCTAGCCGACGCGCTCGCGTCGTTCGACATCCGATGTGCCCGCGGCATCGAACCCAATCGCGAGCAGATCCGCGAGAACGTCGAACGTTCGCTGATGCTCGTCACCGCGCTCAATCCCCATATCGGCTATGAGAATTCCGCCAAGATTGCGTTGTGTGCGCACCGTGAGAATCTGAGCCTGCGCGAAGCGGCGGAGAAGCTCGGCTTGCTGACCGCCGAGGAATTCGACCACCTCGTCGATCCGGCCGCGATGACGAGACCCGGGAACTGATTCAGCGACTGCGGTTTTCGCCGCGCCGCGCCGAACACGCCGCACATGGGGAGCGAGGAGTTTACGAATGGCCGACGAAAAGGATTTGCCACTCGAAGGCGGCTGCACATGCCGCGCGGTCCGCTATCGAATGACGAGCAAGCCGATCTTTGTCCACTGTTGCCACTGTCGCTGGTGCCAGCGCGAAACAGGCGCATCGTTCGCGCTGAACGCGCTGATTGAAGCCGATCGTGTCGTTCTCCTGTGCGGCTCGCCGCAAATGATCGATACGCCGTCGAACAGCGGCAAGGGACAGAAGATCGTTCGCTGCCCAACTTGTCGAATTGCGCTTTGGAGCAACTACGGCGGCGCGGGCGACAAGGTCCGCTTCGTTCGCGTCGGCACGCTTGACGACCCCGATCGATTTCCGCCGGACATCCATATCTTTACGATGTCGAAGCAGCCATGGGTGGTCATCCCGTCGGGTGCTCGCGCGGTGCACGAATACTACGATCGCGACAAATACTGGCCGGAGGAAAGCCTCGCGCGCCGGCGCGCCCTTTTCGGATTACCTTCGCATCGGCAAAAAGAAACGCGGCCCCGAAAGAGCCGCGTTTCGTTCGTAGCGATCAGTGGGGGCGCAAACCTATATCCTACATTCGCGGTTCGCCGTTGCTTTCATTGACCATGATCGTCGGTCCCGGTGGCGCGCTCATCTGAACGTGGTGCACCTGGCCGCGGAATGTGTAAGTCACGTCCCAGTAATCCGGTGGCGCGTTGCTCGGAACGCTCGTGCACCGCTGGACGTCCTGGCTATAGACTTCGCCGTTGCGACCGACGTTCGCGCCGATCGCGCCGCCGGCGACTGCGCCGCCCGCCGTGGCGACATCTCTGCCGCGTCCGCTGCCGATTTGGTGACCGAGAACCCCGCCGATCACTGCGCCTGCGATCGCGCCGCCAACGTTAGGCGCGCTGCGCCCTTCGACTTCCTGACGCTCGACCCAACAACGCTGTTCGGGAGGGCCCACAACCGCACGCACTGCTGTTACCGGCACTTCGACGATCCGCTCGTCGCCGCCGCGACGGTACTGATCATTCTGGGCTAAGTCATACCGATCACGATTGGACCCGTAATCGGCGCGGCCCTCGGCCGGACGCACGGACGAAATGTCATTGTTGAGTCCGACTTCTCTCAAGTTCGGATATTCGCCCGGTTGCAAAACCGCACAGCGGCCGCGGAATCCGGGGTCCTCACATACCTGCCAATTCCCCGCTGCCACGACTGCCGACGTAGCCCGATCATCGAATCCGGCCCGGTCCATGTTCCCCACCGGACGGTCGATGGTGACCGAATGTCCGCGGAACTCCTCGCGGTCGTAAAAAGTAACTTGTGCTGCGGCCTGTGTCGCAATCACGATGCCGGCGACGCCGAGCACGGTCTTCAACGTCATACTCATAGAGATACCTCCGATGGTTACGCGCGTACGCAACAAATCATTCCCGCACGGGTTTTCCCCCTCGGAAATAGAAAAGATAGTCTCAGCGTCGGGTTTTTGCTGTCGGTTGATATACGGATACTCTGTAAGACATCGCCGCAAAGGTGACGGCGGGAAGGTTTAGGGTCGCCGGCGAAAAAAAGCGGGCCCGAGAGCCCGCTTGTTACGTATGTCTCCTACATCAGAAAAACTGCCAGGTCCCCGCCGGCGGTTGCTGTTCGATGCCGGGTTGCGACCAATCACACACGCCCGTCGGAAAGATGCTCTGCAGCCGTGAGAATTGCGTCGGGGTCATGCTTGGATACTCAGCGGGATTGATTGCACGTAGCTGGCATTTGATGATGTCGCTTGTCACGTTCGCTCCAGCGACCTCGCGCGGCGGCGGCGCCGACGGATAAAGCACCTCGCATTGCAGGCTTGGATCGCGCGTTTGCTTTTCGACGATGAAGGTCGGCGTCGCCGATCGCGTATTGCAGCCTTCGAGAAGATCGGCCGGCTTGTTGCGCACGACTTTCTTGTGCTGTGCAATCTCAGCATCGTCGCCTTGGATGTTCGCGATCCATTGGTCCATCTTTTTGAGGGCGAATTGCAGCAGCGGGCTCTGCGAGCTGTACAACCCGTAGAACTGCATATCCTCGACCAGCATTATTTGATTGTCCGCGTCACCGTTGGCTTTCTTCAAGCGCTCGCGCATCGAGAACGAGTGATAGCGCAGATGGATGTTGCCGGCGGGATCGTTATCCGCATAGCCGCGATAATCGATGATCGGCACATCGCGAAGGCCGCCACCGGCGTTGGTCAAACGGCCGCTGCGATACGCGGCGCGAATGGCGGGTATATCGCCGACGGTGCGCGACGTCTTGAAGTTGCCGTCGAAATCATAGCCGCCGACCTTCTCGTTCAAGTCGAGGAACTGATCCACTGTGACTGTTCCGCGATTCAAAGCGGCCAGGCCATACTGGATGCCGACGTTGTCAAGCGGCCGCAATGCAAAATGCGTGACCGGA
>DASPYC010000242.1:0-2645 GCA_035636955.1 Casimicrobiaceae bacterium | reverse complement strand
CCTCGTGCAATACCCGGGCGCGAATGGCGACGTACGCGACTATCGTGCGCTGGCCGCGAAGCTCAAGGCGCGAGGGACGCATCTCGTCGCCGCCGCCGATCTACTTGCGCTCACTCTTCTTATGCCGCCGGCCGAATGGGGCGCCGATGTCGTCGTCGGGTCGACGCAGCGCTTCGGCGTCCCGATCGGCTACGGCGGACCGCACGCCGGCTATCTCGCGACGCGCGACGAATTCAAGCGGTCACTGCCGGGACGGCTCGTCGGCGTGACCGTCGACGCGCACGGCGCGCCTGCGTATCGGCTGGCGCTGCAAACGCGCGAGCAGCACATCCGGCGCGAGAAAGCAACTTCGAACATCTGCACGGCGCAAGTCTTGCTGGCCGTGATCGCGAGTATGTATGCCGTCTATCACGGGCCCGAAGGTCTCGCCAAAATCGCGCGGCGCGTTCACCGCTATACGGCGATTCTGCGGGCGGGCTTGCAGCGGCTTGGCATCGAGATTGCGACGAGCGCGTTCTTCGACACGCTGACGCTTGCGACAAAGGGGCGTACTTCGTCGATCGCCGATCGCGCCGAGGCCGCCGGCGTCAATTTCCGCCTCGTCAATGCCGAAGCGCTCGGCATTTCGCTCGATGAGACGACGACGCGCGACGATATCGCGCTCATCTGGCGTATCGCCGCGGGCGTCGATCCACCGTTTTCGGTCGATGATCTCGATGCCGCGACCCCCGATGCACTACCGGGAGCGCTCGCGCGGACATCGCGTTATTTGACGCATCCGGTGTTCCATCGTCACCGCTCGGAAACCGAGATGCTGCGGTATCTTCGCGCGCTTGCCGATCGCGATCTGGCACTCGACCGCGCGATGATTCCGTTGGGCTCCTGCACGATGAAGCTCAATGCGACGAGCGAGATGCTGCCGGTGACGTGGCCTGAATTCGGCGGGTTGCATCCATTCGCGCCGGCGGCTCAAGCGACCGGCTATCGCGAGCTCATCGCCAATCTCGAGCACATGCTCTGCGCCGTGACCGGGTACGACGCGGTCTCGCTGCAACCCAACGCGGGTTCGCAAGGTGAATACGCGGGCTTGCTGATGATCCGCGCATGGCACGCGAGTCGCGGCGAATCGAAGCGCGACGTGTGCTTGATCCCCGCGTCCGCTCATGGCACCAATCCGGCTTCGGCGCACATGGCGGGCATGCGCGTTGTCGTCGTCGCGTGCGACGTGAACGGTAACGTCGATGTTCGCGATCTCGCGCAAAAGGCAGAAGAGCACGCCGCCGATTTGGCGGCGATCATGGTGACTTATCCGTCGACGCACGGCGTGTTCGAGTCGGGCATCGACAAGGTTTGCGAGATTGTCCATGCACATGGCGGCCAGGTCTATGTCGATGGAGCGAATCTGAACGCACTGGTCGGCCTTGCCGCGCCCGGCCACTTCGGCGCCGACGTTTCCCATCTTAATCTGCACAAGACGTTCTGCATTCCGCATGGCGGCGGCGGACCGGGCGTGGGACCGGTCGCATGCAGGGCGCATTTGGCGCCGTTCCTTCCAGGTCATCGGTACTTGCCCAACGTCGCAAAGCAGGCGATCGGTGCGGTCAGCGCGGCCCCCTACGGATCAGCGTCGATCTTGCCGATCTCGTGGATGTATATCGCGATGATGGGCGGGACCGGGCTCACGGCCGCTACCGAGGCCGCGATTCTTGCGGCGAACTACATCGCTACGCGACTCGCCCCGTATTACCCCGTTCTCTACAGCGGACCCGGCGGTCGCGTTGCGCACGAGTGCATCCTGGATCTGCGGCCGCTCAAGGCCGGCTCCGGCGTCGAAGCGGAAGACGTCGCAAAGCGGCTCATCGACTACGGCTTTCATGCGCCGACGATGAGCTTTCCGGTCGCCGGCACGTTGATGGTCGAACCCACGGAAAGCGAGTCCAAGGCAGAGCTCGACCGCTTCATCGATGCGATGATCGCAATTCGCGGCGAGATTCGGGCGATCGAGCAAGGGACCCTCGATCGCAACGACAATCCACTCAAGCACGCACCGCATCCGGCCGGCGTTGTTGCGGCGGATAGCTGGACTCACCCCTACTCGCGCGCACTCGCGGCGTATCCGGGCGCAACACGTCGCGATGCGAAGTATTGGCCGCCGGTCGCGCGAATCGACAACGTCTACGGCGATCGCAACCTTTTTTGCAGTTGCATTCCGGTGACGACGGCCAGCGTGCTCGACGAGCCCGCGCTGGTAGACGGCGACTGATACGACGCTCTCGGCCAACGAGCGAATCCTCGATGCGCATGCTTGTGCTCGGCGCCGGCGTCGTCGGCGTCGCGGCCGCGTGGTATCTCGCGGAAGACGGCTACGACGTGACGGTCATCGATCGCCAGGGCGGCGTCGCGCGCGAAACGTCGTTTGCCAACGGCGGACAAATTTCCACGTCGCATGCGGAGCCGTGGGCCAATCCCGCTGCCCCGATGCAGATCCTGAAATGGCTCGGTCGCGCCGATGCGCCGTTGTTGTTTCGGTTGCGCGCCGACCCGCGCCAATGGCGATGGGGCCTCGCGTTCCTCCTCGAATGCCTGCCGTCCCGCACGCGGCACAACACGATACAGTGTCTCAATCTCGCGCTCTATTCGCGCGA
>DASPYC010000241.1:0-6185 GCA_035636955.1 Casimicrobiaceae bacterium | reverse complement strand
GATGATGCCGTCTTCGCCGTCGACCAGATAGTTGGCGTCGGAACTTTTGCGTTGCTCGATCAAGTCGACGCCTACGAGCGTGCTTGCGACGACTTCGAGGCCGATCTCGGTACGCTCCGACGTATGCCGGCGCATCCGGCGCACGATACCCAGCGTCCATTGCGAACCGGCTTGGGGACGAATCGCGACCAGCGTGCCGATCGGAAGATCGCTCGCCGCTTTCATCGGCGCCACCAGGCGGAAGCCGGTCAGCGAAACGTCCTTGGTTTCCCAGGGGCCGCCGGCAGCGACGTACTGTGAGAGCCGGTGGCGCGCGAGCTCGATACGCCGGTCGTTCTCGTTGCGTATGCGGCCGAAAACCGCAAGCTCGAGCGAGCCGCCGAAGGTCCTTCCGGCGTAGTGCTGGAAATCGGGATCGCGATCTTCCTCGCGCAAATAAGCGGCGATCTTGGTCAAGCCGATGATCGCGTCGACGTTGCCGTCCGCCGTCGCGCGGTCGCCGTGGCGTGCGAGGAACTTGAGCTCGGGATCGACCTTGGCGGCGAAACGTCGTAGCAGACATAGCTGGTCGGACACCCGCGTCGTTTCGTCCGAGCGTGGTCTCGTTCTGATGGCCTGCTCTAGGGAAAGCTGCTGGTGCATCAGCGCCGCGTGCAGTGGCTGCGTATCGACAAATAGCACGCTGCCTTCGAGCGCGCCGCTCATCCGCCGCTTCATGCCTTCGCGACTCGCAAGGTCGACGAAGAACGATGTCACCGTCTTGGGCTCGAGCGTCAGCCGAAGTGAGGCACACCAGCCATCGAGCTCCGACCATACGTGTTCGAGCTGGCGAGCCGTCAGGTTTCCCGTGTCGATCAGTTGCAGCACGACGGTCATCAGATATTGGTGCTCGATCGTCGTCGGTTGGCGGTCTGCGACAAGCTGCACAGGACTTCGATCGAATTGCCGTGCAGCAGCGAGCGCGAACAATTGGTGGAGTTCGGCCCATTTGCCGGGAATCCACGATTCGTAGCGATAAAGACGCGCTTTCGCGTCGCGCCCCAAGTGGACGACCTGACGACAAACAAGCTCGGGCAGCAGCTGTCGCCATCGCCCGCTGTGCTCGTTCTCGAGCGCGACGTGCTCGTAGCTTCGGAAGGCCGTCTGGAACGCCTGCGATAGATCGAAAAGCGCGGTCCACAACTGCCGCTCGATCTTCGCGCTGCGATTCGCATGCTCGACGTATTGTGCCGTCAGCGCTCGGAACAGCTGTTCGGCGTGCGTATCCATGACGAAGAGCGCGCCGAGTCTCCGCGGCGTCAGCTTCGCGGTGGGCGCAGTAACACGGGCGAGCTCTTCGATCAGCTCTTGCTTCCGCGAGAGCGGATCAGTCGCGACAGGCGCGGCGAACCAGCGCTCTGCAGATCTGGCGTCCGCCAGCGGATCCTTCCGGGACCTCAGAAACCCGAACATCGCATCAAATCCCTACCCGCTCCAAGCATAGCGCAACAACAAGACCGATTCCGCGGCCGCTCATCGGGCGACACGGCGATTGGAGGGTACGATCGCGACCCCTCTTCGTTGCCCGTAAGTGGTTGTTTTGCTGCATAGCAATGATGGCGCAACGACTGTCGGCTTGGCAAGCACGAATAATCCAACTGGCATACATCGTGCGTGTTACCTGCCGTGGAGCACAGCCTGAAACGGCTGGACTCGCCCGGCGTTTTTGGGAGCCGTCGCTATATTGGGCCCCGCCGGTTTCGCCGTTCGAACTGACGCATAACGCGCAAGGAACGACACAAATGGGCATCCTAATTAAGGCGCCTGCGCGCCGCCGCGAAGGCCCGCCGCCGGTCAGCGTTCTCGCAGAATCCGGCGAAACAGCCGAAGCGTTGCATATTCGCGAAGTTGTCCGTATCACCGGATTGCGGCGCGAGCAACTGTACATGTGGCAGCGCCGGTATGGATTTCCCGCGCCGCTCCGCGATTCGTTTGGCGATCGCGTCTATCCTCCGGATCAGATCGCGCGACTGCGCCTCATCAAACAGCTGTTGTCCGAAGGTTGGCGAGCCGGCGCCGTGGTTCCGCTCGCGGACACCGCGCTTCAATCGATGCTCGGCCTGACCGTCGAAGAGCCAGCCCCGCTGCCGTCGGAAATCGAGTCGGCCGTTCGCATGCTTGGATCGCATCGTACCGTCGATCTGCAAAATCATTTATCGAAGCTGCTCGCAGCACAAGGCTTACGCAAGTTCCTCGAGCAGACATTGATTCCGCTGAACGAAGCAGTGCATGAGCGAGTCGTGCGCGGCGAAATGCAAACCTTCCAGGAATTGCGCTTTGCGGACGTTGCGCAACGGCTGTTGCGGGACATTCGCGGCCTTGCCCGCCCTTCGCGTGACACACGTCAAGTGCTGCTGGCCACGCCGCCCAACGATCCGAACCAGCTCGGTCTTACGATCCTCGAGCTTCTTCTCTACACCGAGGGCGTTAGCTGCCTCACATTGGGAGCCGGAATCCCGGCTCAGGAAATCGCCGGCGCGGCCAAGGCATATCACGCTGCCTTGGTGCTGCTTTTGTTCGATCGCGGCATCTCGGGCAAGATCGCCGGACAGGAAATACGCGGCTTGCGCCATGCTTTGCCTGCCGACGTGCCGCTGATCGTCAGCGGACGCGCCGTCAATTTGCTCGCTAAACCGGTCGAACGTACGCACGCCGCGGCTGATTTCAGCCTCGTCATCGCGAGAATGCGTGCCGAAGGGGTACTCACCAACGGCACGGGTGGCCGCTCCGAAAGCTTGTCGCAGGAGACCGAACGGGCGTAAATTGGCCGGTGTGAATGGCTGGTCACGTCGGATCGTTTGGCATTCGCTCGGATTGATCATCGCCGTGTTGGTCGCATGGCTGGTGTTTCGCGGCTATCGACAGCCGGAATTGCTGCTCGATTTCGCCGGCATGCGATTGTGCTGATCGTCCGAGGAAACTCGTTCGCGCCGTCTAGGGCTCATTCAAAAAATCCTCGAGCTTGCGTCGATCGCGCTTTGTCGGCCGGCCGGTGAAACGGGGCTCGGCGGCTAGCGCCGCTTTCCGCTGCCGCAACGCCTGTTCGCGCGCTTCAATGCTCTGCGCAGTCTCGCGATAGAGCAACGCTGCGTCCGCAGCGCCGCCACGGCGATCGGACAACGCGGTCACTTCCACTTCCCACGCTAAACCGCTTTTTCGTACGCTGATGCGTTCGTTCACCCGCACGGCATGCGAGGACTTGACGCGTTTGTCGTCGGCGCGAACGTGACCGGCTTCAATCGCTAGCGCGGCGAGACTGCGCGTTTTGTAGAAGCGCGCCGCCCATAACCATTTGTCCAGACGCTGCCGGCTCGAAGTCGGCGCGACGCCGGTCGCCTTCGCCGATGCGTCAGCCGGTGTGACCATCGCCAATGCCGGCATACGCTTGCATCCATTCGGCTGTCTCGGTCGCCTCGGAATAACCCTCCGCCTTCAGTGCCGCGATGACACGAACGCGATCGTCGCGTGTCCGATTCTGCGACAGCTTGAATTTGGCATCGAGTCGGCGGATCGGCATCTTGAACGCGACAATGGCGCTCACCAGCGCGTCGCGCTGGCGGTCGGGCATCGCGAGCTTCCACGGTGCCGGACGGGCGCCCTCGAAGCGTCGGACCAGCGCGTCGAGGACACTGCGGGTGGCTTCGGCATCGTCAAAAATTTCGAGCGGTCCATGCGCGTGGACCGCCGTGAAATTCCACGTCGGCACCGCTTGCGTGGGCTCCGTATACCAGGACGGCGACACGTACGCATGCGGTCCGTGAAAGATCGCGATGGACTGCGCGTCTCTGGCGTGTTGCCAATGCGGATTCGCGCGCGCGAAATGACCGATCAGCGTGCCGTGCGGCTCGCCGGCGTCGGTCATCAGCAGCGGAATATGGCTGACCCATGGCTCGGGCGCTGCCGGCGTGACCAATGTTGCAAAGGGATAGTCGTGGATCAGGCGCACGATCGCGGCTCGATCTTTGACGGCGAACGAAGGAGGAATATAGAGCGACATCGCAGTTGTCGTTCGTCAATGACGTGTGGACTTAAGGCGCATCGTGCGGCGACGACGAATCCGCCGATGAAAAAACTTCGCGCGCCTCGTGCGGCGTGAAGGTGTAGTGGCGATTGCAAAATTCGCACGTTACCTCGACATCGCCGCGTTCGGTGATCGCAGCCTCCACTTCGCCGCGGCCCGCGATCCGCAGCGCATTGCGCACGCGATCGAACGAGCAGGAGCAGCGAAAACGCGCAGGCCGAGGATCGAAGACGCGCAGATCGTCCTCCGGAAACAACGCCGACAGGATATCCACGGCGTTCTTGTTCGCCAGCAACGAATCGGACGATAGCGCGTCGATCGATGCCTCTACGCGCGCCCATGTAGCGTCGTCGTATGTGGATGAGCCGGGCAGACGCTGCAGGAGAAGTCCCGCCGCAACGCCGTCGCGCGTTTCCAGCAGGACGCGGCTTTGCAATTGCTCCGACGTCGTCAGGTAATGCTCCAGCAGCCGCCCGATCGTTGTCGCCTCGAGTGCGACGATACCCTGGTAGAGCGATCCGCCGCCGCGTGGATCGAGCGTGATGGTAAATCGGCTCTGCTCCGGATTGCCGGCAAGCTCGACGAGTGTCGCATCGGCGGCAAGTGCGGCGGTTGCGGGCGCGCTCCATTGGGCAGTCGCGCGGAGATCGAGCGCGTCAGTGCATTCGACGACGGCGAGTCGCACCGGACCCGTGCCGGCGAGCTGAACGATCAGACTGCCGTCGAGCTTCAACGTCGAGGCTATCAACGCGGACCCCGCACAAAGCTCGGCAAGCGTGCGCGACAACGGCGGCGGATAAGGATGGCATGCAAGAATGCCGCGTGTCGCCTGGTCGAGGGCGACCAATGCGCCCCGTACTTCTGCAGCGTCGAACACGAAGCGTGTCAACGCATCGGAGGGCCGCGATCCCGACGTCATCCAGCGAGCGGAATCGTGTAGACGGTGAGCGGCATCGCGGAATTCTTGTCGAACAGCGTTCCCGCCTCGACGCCGGCTCTCGCAACGTCTTCCGCCGTCTTGAGCCGCGAATACAGAGCGCTCATTGCACCGAGTGCGAACTCGCGCCCCGTGCCTGCCGACCAGAACTGCGTGTACTCGAATACTTCACGCATCGAATAGACGCCGAAGATTCCGCGAACGCTCGCGATCAGTGCCGTCATCTGCGTCGATTCGTACGGATCGTCCTCCTCTTCCTTCGGATTCAGGAAGTGCTGTTCCTTCAAGATCGGATGCAGCATGCGGAATGTCTCGAAGATTCCAGCCCTGTGGCTGAAATCGAGGTTGTCGTGCTTCGCGAGAAGACTTTCGAATACGAGCTGGTGCGCGGCCGAGCCGCACAGACCGATGTACGTGTCCTTGTAGCGAACGATCTTGTCGTACGTGCGATCGTGCACGGCGGCAAGACGCGTGTCGCCGAATGTCGTGAGCGAATCAGCGGCGATCGCCGCGGTGTCGCCCTTGCGGACGATGACGATTGTGGTCATGCCGAGTTGTTTGGTTGATCTCGCACCGGAATCGGCGCGCTGGGAACCAACAAATTATACGCTGCTCCGGCCGCCGTGATGGGCGTCACCCGGTCTGGCGTGGGCCCACACTTTCAAAATTCACGGGCGCGGGCAGCATCGGAACGGGCGGCAGACGCGCCGGCAACCACGCGTGTTGCGCGTAGCGCCAGAATTCTTCGACCGACGATGGCAATTCCAGCGGCAAAAGCTGATCGAGGAAGCGCCATGCCGCGAGGAGCGCCTCCAGCGGATGGTCTGGTAACGGCGCCGCACGCGTTTGTTTTGAGAGCTTTTCACCGACCGCATTAAGCGCAACGGGAACGTGCAGATACGCGGGCTCGAAAAAACCGAGCTTGCGCTGCAAGAAAATTTGCCTGGGCGTCGAGGCCAGGAGATCGGCGCCACGTACGACATGCGTAATGCCGCAGTCTTCGTCGTCGACGACGACGGCGAGCTGATAGGCAAACATTCCGTCGGCGCGTCTTACGATGAAGTCGCCGATGTCGCGCGACAGATACTGCTGCTGCGGCCCTTGCAATCGATCGCGAAAGCGCACGACCGTTTCGTCGACGCGAACGCGCCACGCGTGATCGCTGCGGAGTGTACGGTTCGCCGGAAT
>DASPYC010000240.1:0-9425 GCA_035636955.1 Casimicrobiaceae bacterium | reverse complement strand
GGGGCAGCGACGCGGCGGAGCCGCAAGCGTGGGGGTCCTAATTCGCGCCGCAGGGCCGTCCCAAGGTGCGAATTGCTCCCCCTCCGGGGGCAGCGACGCGGCGGAGCCGCAAGCGTGGGGGTCCACATCTACCGCTTTTCGATCGGCGGCACCGAGCGCCGCGTCGAGCCGGTGAATAATTGTCGCGGCCGGCCGATCTTGTACTCCGGATCCGACACCATTTCGTTCAACTGCGCGATCCAGCCGACGGTGCGCGCGACGGCGAAGATGGCCGTGAAGAGCGATACCGGAATGCCGATCGCCTTCTGCACGATGCCCGAATAGAAATCGACGTTCGGGTAGAGCTTGCGCGAAACGAAATAGTCGTCCTCGAGCGCGATTTTCTCGAGGGCCATCGCCAGCTTGAAGAGTGGATCGTCGCCCAAGCCCAACTCGTCCAGGACTTCGTAGCAAGTTTCGCGCATCAGCTTGGCGCGCGGATCGTAGTTCTTGTAGACGCGATGCCCGAAGCCCATCAGTCGCACGTTGGAGTTCTTGTCCTTGACCTTGGCGATGAAGTCGCCGATCTTCGCAACGCCGCCTTCCTTCTGAATGTCGTACAGCATGTTGAGAGCCGCTTCGTTGGCGCCACCATGCGCCGGACCCCACAGGCAAGCAACCCCCGCGGCGATTGCGGCAAACGGATTCGTTCCCGACGATGCGCAGAGCCGCACGGTCGACGTCGACGCATTCTGCTCGTGATCGGCATGCAAGATGAAAATGCGGTCCAGCGCGCGCACCAGCACATCCTTCACCTTGTAGTCCTCGCAAGGCGTGGCGAACATCATCCGCATGAAGTTGCCCGTATACGACAAATCGTTGCGCGGATACATGTACGGTTGACCCACCGAGTACTTGTAAGTCATCGCGACGAGCGTCGGCATCTTGGCGATCAGCCGGTGTGCGGAGATGTCGCGTTGTCGCGCGTCGTGCACGTTGATCGAATCGGGATAAAAAGCCGACAGCGCGCCCACCATGCCGGTCAATACTGCCATCGGATGCGCGTCGCGCCGAAAGCCGCGCATGAAGAACTGCATCTGTTCGTTGACCATCGTGTGGTGCGTCACGACGTCGACGAATTCCTCCTTCTGCTTTGCCGTGGGCAGCTCGCCATAGAGCAGCAGGTAACAGACTTCGAGGTAGTTGCATTTGACGGCAAGCTCCTCGATCGGATAGCCGCGGTAGAGCAGCTCGCCCTTATCGCCGTCGATGTAAGTAATTGCGGAGCTGCAAGCCGCTGTCGACAGGAAACCGGGGTCATAGGTGAACTTGCCGGTCTTCGTATAGAGCGTCCGAATGTCGATGACGTCCGGCCCGATCTTGCCGGCCAGCAATGGGAACGTGACGGGGGACGTGCCGTCGGAAAAAGTGAGCGTTGCAGTGCGGTCGGTCATCTTGCGTCCTTCCTCAATCTGTAGAGGTTGCGCCTCCGGTACTTTTGTCATCATGCGATACGCAGCTCATCGACAAGAGGGCGCACCGACTCGTCAGGCTCGCTGCGACCCGCAATCAAGTCCCACAGCTCGTGGTCCGTCAGCGCGAGAAGCGTGTCCAGCATGGCAACCTGTTCTTCGGTGAGCGTCGCGCCTTTTGCATCCAGGAACCGGGTCAGGATCAAATCGTTCTCGAGCAAGCCGCGCCGGCAACGCCATCGAATTCGCGCCAGTCGGCGGGGGTCCATGATCGAAAGTGAGGTCAGATCGCCCGTTTAACCATGATGTCCTTGATCTTCCCGATCGCGGCCGTGGGGTTCAATCCCTTCGGGCAAACGTCGACGCAATTCATGATCGTGTGACAGCGAAACAGCCGGTACGGATCGTCGAGGTTATCGAGCCGCTGATTCAACGCCGTGTCGCGGCTGTCGGCGATGAAGCGGTACGCCGCGAGCAATCCCGCCGGACCGACGAATTTATCCGGATTCCACCAGAACGACGGACACGCCGTCGAGCAGCATGCGCAGAGGATGCATTCGTACAGACCGTCGAGACGCTCGCGCTCCGCCGGTGATTGCAGCCGCTCCTTCTCGGGCGGCGGCGTGTCGTTGACGAGATACGGCTTGATCGAGTGGTACTGCTTGAAGAACTGCGTCATGTCGACGATCAGATCGCGAATGACGGGCAACCCGGGTAGTGGCCGCAACTCGACCGGTTCCTTCAGCGTCTTCAGGTTTGTGACGCACGCGAGGCCGTTGGTGCCATTGATGTTCATCGCATCGGAACCGCACACGCCTTCGCGGCAACTGCGCCGGAACGACAGCGAATCGTCGACGGTCTTCAGCCGGATCAATGCATCGAGCAGCATGCGATCGTGGGGGTCGAGCTCGATGTCGTAGTCGCGGTAATACGGCTTCGGGTCTTTCTCGGGGTCGTAGCGGTAGATGCGAAATTTCATTTTTCCGGCTTCTGAAGCTCAATAGGTACGGGTTTTCGGCGGGAAAGCGTCGACTGAAAGGGGCTTCATGTTCACCGGCTTGTAATCGAGCCGGTTGCCGTCGCGATACCACAGCGTGTGCTTCAACCAGTTGACGTCGTCGCGATTCGGATAGTCGCTGCGCGCCTGCGCGCCACGCGATTCGCGTCGCGCTTCGGCCGACACGACGGTCGCCTTGGCAACCTCGATCAGGTTATCGAGCTCAAGCGCCTCGACGCGCGCCGTGTTGAACGTCTTGCTGTGATCGTTGATCGATGTGCGCATCACGCGCTGCTCGAGCGCCATCACCTTGGTGACGCCTTCCGACAACAGGTCTTGATTGCGGAACACGCCGCAGTGCGCCTGGAGCGTCTTGCGCAGCGTGTCCGCCACCGCGGGAACCGATTCACCCGACGTCGCGGTGTCGATTCGCGCAAGACGCGCGCGCGAGGCTTCCGCGGCGTCGGCGGGCAACGGCTTGTGCGGCGCTGCCTTCAAATTCTCGCCGACGATGAAGTTGCCGGTCGCGCGGCCGAAAACGATGAGATCGAGGAGCGAGTTCGTGCCGAGGCGATTCGCGCCGTGCACGGACACGCACGCGCACTCCCCCACGGCGAACAGTCCCGGCACGATGCTGTTGGGATTGCCGTCCTTCGGCGCAACGACGTGACCGTGGATGTTCGTCGGTATGCCGCCCATCATGTAATGAATCGTCGGCACGACCGGTATCGGCTCCTTGATCGGATCGGCATTCCCGAACTTGATCGAAATCTCACGGATCGACGGTAAGCGCTTCATGATCACGTCGGGGCCAAGGTGATCGAGCTTCAGCAGCACGTAGTCTTTGTGCGGACCGCAACCACGGCCTTCCTTGATCTCCTGGTCCATCGACCGGCTGACGACGTCGCGCGACGCGAGATCCTTGAGGTTCGGCGCGTAGCGCTCCATGAAACGCTCGCCGTTCGCGTTCAGCAGGATGCCGCCCTCGCCGCGCACCGCTTCGGTAATCAGGATGCCGGCGCCGGCGACGCCGGTTGGATGAAACTGCCACATCTCCATGTCTTCGAGCGGCAAGCCGGCGCGCGCGACCATGCCGAGACCATCGCCGGTGTTGATGAATGCGTTCGTCGACGCCGCGAAAATGCGGCCCGCGCCGCCAGTCGCGAGGATCGTCGCTTTCGCCTGCAGGATCATCGCTTCGCCGGTTTCCATTTCCAGTGCCGTAACGCCGACGACGTCGCCATCCGCATCGCGGATCAAGTCGAGCGCCATCCATTCGACGAGAAACTGTGTGCGCGCGCGTACGTTGCGCTGGTAGAGCGTATGCAGCAGCGCGTGACCGGTGCGGTCCGCAACTGCACAAGCACGTTGGATCGGTTTCTGGCCGAAATTCGCCGAATGCCCGCCGAACGGCCGCTGATAGAGCGTGCCGTCGGCATTGCGGTCGAAGGGCATCCCGAAATGCTCGAGCTCATAGACCACCTCGGCGGCGGTCTTGCACATGTACTCGATCGCATCCTGGTCGCCCAACCAGTCCGAGCCTTTGATCGTGTCGTACATGTGCCATAGCCAGCTGTCCTCGGACATGTTGCCGAGCGACGCCCCGATGCCGCCTTGCGCAGCGACCGTATGCGACCTGGTCGGAAAGACTTTCGAGAGCACGGCCACCGACAAGCCCGCTTCCGCAAGCTGCAACGACGCCCGCATTCCGGCGCCGCCGGCACCGACGATGACGGCGTCAAAGTGCATCACGGGAAAGCTCTTAGCCATCACCTGCGCAACCGGCTCATAGGGCGCCCCACAGGATCTGGATCGTCCAGCCCGCGTAGGCGATCAACATGCCTATGACGACCATCTGCACTGCGAGGCGCCATCCGGTCGGTTTCACGTAATCCATTGCGATATTGCGGACGCCCACCCATGCGTGGAAAAACAGCGAGATCATGAAAAGGAAGGTCGCGAGCTTGAACGCATTGCTCGCGAAGAGGCCCTTCCACATGCTGTAATCGAGACCGCCGTGCCAGATGACGATGCCGAATACGAGGAGCGTATAGAGCACCATCACGACCGCCGTCAGACGTTGCGACAGCCAGTCACGCCATCCGTAATGCGCGCTGATGGCTTCGAACGATGTATCGGTCACCATAGCCGTACCGCGACGATGATCGTCAACAAGAGCGAGAGAATGAGCACGATCGCCGCAGAGCGACGCGCCGGCGCAAGTTCGACGCCGACGTGCACATCGAGCGCCAGATGACGCAACCCGGCCAGCAGATGGTGGATGTACGCCCAGGCGAGCGCCAGCGCGACGAGCTTCCATAGCGGCTGCGCCATGACGGATTTCCATTGCGCAAACGCTTCCGGCGATGCGAGCGACACGTGTACGCTCCATAGCAGCACCGGAATGCCGACTAGAAACAACAACGCGCCGCTCACCCGATGAAGGATCGATACGATCGCCGGCAGCGGTTGCCGGATCTCGAGCAGGTTGAGATAGACGGGGCGCGGTTTAACGACGGGTCGCTCGAGCGCGGCCATGCGCGTCAGTCCTGCGGCGGCAAATCTGCCCCGCGTAGTGGGCCGCGATTGTGCAGTGTCAACCGATCAAAGTCGCGGCGGACGGAGGCGTAGGTCGGCATCGATGATGCTCGGAAAGCTCTAGGTTCGCGCGATGGGCGTTTCTGTGAAGGAATTCGGCACGTTTTGTGCACAGCAGAAATTATAGCGCCCTGCGCCCCGCCGCCGCCACGACAGCGCAACTGACCGCTGCCAAGTTCATTGCAGTTCGTTCGCGTAATGATGATGGCGTGTCGAGCAAAGCCCACGCCGCAGCTCGACGGGCCGATCGCCGTAGGTGAACGTGACGCGGTCCACCGCGAGCAACGGCGTGCCGATCGCGACGCGGAGCATCGCAGCAGCCGTCGCGTCGGCGGCCACCGCACGAAGCTTCTCCTGTGCCTTCAACATACGCACGCCGAACTGCGTTTCGAAAAAGCCGTACATCGAGCCGCGATACGCGTCGTATTTCGTCTTCGTCAAGCCGCGAAACAGCGCCGCCGGCAACGTGATCTCGTCGAAAATCGTGGGCGTATCGGCGTATTCGAGTACGCGCCGCAACAAGATGACGGCGTCGCCCGGCTTCAAGTCGAGAAGCCTTGCCGCTTCGACGCTCGACTTGGCGCGCCGCACATCGAGCAAGCGGCTGGCCGGATATTCAGCCTCCCCGTCGTTGCGCCGGATATGCAGGAAGCGGAACTGCGGCGTGTGCTCTTCCGTGTGCGTCGCGACGTACGTGCCCTTGCCCTGCCGGCGAACGACCAGGTTGTCAGCCGCGAGCGCCTCGATCGCCTTACGTACGGTCCCTTGCGCCACGCCGAAGCGACTCGCCAGCTCGATTTCAGACGGAATCGCCTGGCCGGGACGCCATTCGCGCGCCTCGAGGCTTTTTTCCAGCAGTCCTTTGATTTGCAGATAGAGCGGTCGAAATGCCGGCGTGGTGGAGGACTGGGACATAAAGTTGGGGGCGGTAGCGCAGGCCTTATAAAGATGGTGCGCGCGGGCGATGCCATTATCGATCGCCGGCGCGCTCGCTGTCCATGATTGTTGTCTTATATCTTATAAATGATATATGAGTTAATTGACACGCCGCCATCGACTGCCTAGAATTATGTCGTGAGCGAGCGCGTGGCCCTCGGGCTGGGCGGGCCGCTACCGTCAGATCCACTCTTCTTCGCGTCAGGAGCCCTCATGAAACGACCCGTCCGCGTCGCCGTCACCGGCGCCGCCGGCCAGATCGGCTACAGCCTGGTGTTTCGAATCGCCGCAGGCGAGATGCTCGGCGCGGATCAGCCGATCATTCTGCAGCTTCTGGAACTGCCGCTCGACAAAGCGCAGGCCGCATTGAAGGGCGTCATGATGGAGCTCGAGGACTGCGCGCTGCCGCTCCTCGCGGACATGGCCGGTACCGGGGATCCGAAAGTCGCATTCAAGGATGCCGAAATGGCGATTCTGGTCGGCGCGCGGCCGCGAGGCCCGGGGATGGAGCGCAAGGATCTCCTGCTCGAGAACGCAAAGATCTTTATCGAGCAAGGCCGGGCACTCGACGCGGTCGCGTCGCGCACCATCAGGATCCTCGGCGTGGGCAATCCCGCGAACACGAACGCCTACATCGCGATGAAATCGGCGCCGTCGTTGTCGAAGCGCAACTTCACGGCAATGCTTCGTCTCGATCACAACCGCGCGCTGTCGCAACTCGCAAAGAAGAGCGACAAGCCCGTGGGATCGATCGAAAAGCTCGTCGTTTGGGGCAACCATTCGCCCACGATGTACCCCGATTACCGCTTCGCGACGGCCGACGGCGAATCGATCAAAGCGTTGATCAACGACGAAAGCTGGAATCGCAATGTCTTTTTGCCCACCGTCGGCAAGCGCGGCGCAGCGGTCATTGAAGCGCGCGGGCTTTCATCCGCCGCATCGGCCGCCAATGCAGCGATCGACCACATGCACGACTGGATTCTCGGCACGGGCAATCGCTGGGCGACGATGGGCGTCGCCTCCGATGGCAGCTACGGAATCCCGGAAGACGTCATGTACGGTTTCCCGGTCACGACGGCGAACGGCGAGTACACGATCGTTCAAGGACTCCCGATCGACGATTTCTCGCGGGAGAAGATGAACGCGACGCTGAAAGAGCTCGAGGAAGAGCGTGCTGGTGTCGCCGCCCTGCTCCGCTGACGCGCCAACGATGATGAGCGTCGCCGGGCTCTCGCCGCAGGCAGCGTTATACGGCAACGAGCGCCAGCTGCCGACACTTCCGCCGTGCGTCCACTACGCCGGTAGCGAGCGATTCATCGCGAAGGCCCTCGAGCTGCAGCGTGCTCGCGGACCAGTATTCGATGTCGCCGGCGACTGCGAGGACGGCGCGCCGATTGGACTTGAAGCCGAGCATGCGCGGATGATTGCCCAGCTGATCGGCTCGTCCGCCAACGCGCACAACCGCGTCGGTGCGCGCATCCACGATGTCCGCCATCCCGCATGGGAAAACGATCTGGAGATTCTGGTCGGCGAAGCCGGTGATCGCATCGCGTTTCTGACGTTGCCGAAGGCGGAGACCGTCGGCGACGTCGAGCAAGCGCTCGATACGCTGGCCAAACACAGTGCTCGGACGGGAATCGACCGAAAAATTCCGCTCTGCGTACTGATCGAAACGCCGGGCGCCGTCGAAGACGCCTGGTCGATCGCGGCGCTGCCCGGAATCATCAGCCTCGACTTCGGCACCCTTGATTTTGTCAGCGCACATCACGGCGCCATCCCGCTCTCGGCAATGGAAAGCCCTGGCCAGTTCGACCATGCGTTGCTGCGTCGGGCCAAAGCCGAAGTGGCGGCCGCTGCGCTCGCCCATGCGCTCGTTCCCGCCCACGGCGTTACGCGCTCGCTCGATGATCCGGAGATCGTCTACGAGGACGCGCGACGCGCACGCGACGAATTCGGTTATCTGCGGATGTGGAGCATTCATCCGTCGCAGATCGATCCGATCGTGCGGGCGTTCTCACCCGACCGCGCGGAGATCGACGAAGCCGCTGCTGTGCTCGGCGCTGCGCAAGCTGCCGATTGGGCGCCACTGCGCGTTGCGGGCAAGCTGCACGACCGCGCGTCATATCGCTATTGCTGGAGCGTGCTGCAACGTGCCCATGCGGCGGGAACGCCAATGCCAGCGGATGCCACGGTGTTTTTTTCGCCGGCGGACCGGTCATGAGCACTGGGTCGCCTGGAACGAAATTTCGTGCGGCGGTCGAAGCCGAGAAACCATTGCAAGTCGCGGGCGCGATCAACGCCTACACGGCGCGCATGGCCGAGCGCGTCGGCTTCAAAGCGCTGTACCTATCGGGTGGCGGTGTTGCCGCCAACTCGCTCGGCATGCCGGACCTCGGCATCAGCACGCTGGAAGATGTGTTGATCGATGTGCGTCGCATCACCGACATCACGACATTGCCGCTGCTCGTCGACATCGACACCGGTTGGGGAAGCGCCTTCAACATTGCGCGCACGATTCGCTCGATGATCAAGGCTGGCGCCGCCGCCGTGCACCTCGAGGATCAGGTCGGCGCAAAACGCTGCGGTCATCGACCCGGCAAGGAAGTCGTCGCGAAGGCCGAGATGGTCGATCGCATCAAAGCGGCCGTCGATGCGCGCCTCGATCCGTCGTTCGTCATCATGGCGCGCACCGATGCGCTGGCCGTCGAAGGGGTCGCCGCCGCAATCGAGCGCGCGGTCGCGTACGTCGAAGCGGGCGCCGACATGATTTTCCCCGAAGCAATGACGGAGCTCGCGATGTACAAGCGTTTCCGTTCGGCGGTGAATGTGCCGATTCTCGCGAACATCACCGAATTCGGACAAACGCCGCTCTTCACGACGGAAGAATTGCGCTCCGCGAACGTCGATATCGTCCTCTACTGTTGCTCAGCGTACCGCGCGATGAACGCCGCCGCACTGAATGTCTATCGCACGATACGCCGCGAAGGAACGCAGAAGAGCGTCGTGCCGCTGATGCAGACGCGCGCCGAGCTGTACGATTTTCTCGGTTACCACGATTACGAAAAAAAGTTGGACGTGCTGTTTGCGAAGCAAAGCGACGACACGCCGCACTGAGGACAAGGATGAACGAAGCCCCCGCTGCCGTTCCCAAGCCGAAGAAATCCGTCGCGCTGTCCGGCGTGGTTGCCGGCAACACGGAGCTTTGCACCGTCGGGCGCACCGGCAATGACCTGCATTACCGCGGCTACGACATCCTCGACATCGCCGACGTCTGCGAATTCGAGGAGATTGCGTATCTGCTCGTGCACGGCACGTTGCCGACGGTGAGCGAGCTCGCGGCGTATAAGGTGAAGCTCATCAATGCGCGCGGCATTCCCGCACCCGTCAAAGTCGCGCTCGAGCAGATTCCCGCCTCCGCGCATCCGATGGACGTCATGCGCTCT
>DASPYC010000239.1:0-3826 GCA_035636955.1 Casimicrobiaceae bacterium | reverse complement strand
GTCCGTCTGGTCATGAACGAGAACCTGCATTCCGGGAAATACATCGCGCAGTCCGCCAACATTCCGACGCTCAACGTCCCGGCAATCGACACCATTCGGCGAATCGTCGAGCGCGGAAAAACGTCGCGCGTATTTCGGCAGGACGTCGATCCAACCGATCTGCACATGTCGATCAGCGCGCTGTGTTTTTACAGCGTTTCCAACCGTTACACGTTTTCGACGATCTTCAAAGTCGACATGACGTCACCGAAGGCACTCGCCGCGCGCAAGAAAAGCATCATCGGAACGATTCTTGCCGCTGTGCGTCCGTCGCGCGAAACTCCTTGAGCATTTCGTCCAATACCCACGCCGTGCGCGCACCGCTGTCGCCGGTGCTCGGGCAACGACCGCGTTCGTTCAATTCGTCGACGATGCTCTGAATCATCGGCTGATGCACGTGCGGCGGATCGGCGACGGCAATGTCTTCCGTCACGCCGCCGCGGCTAAGGCGGATCGGAACCGGCGCATACGTCGAAAACCGGATGCGGCCGCTCGCGCCGACGATCTCGTTGTACTCCTCGTCGAAATCGGCAGCGAAGCACCACGCGCCGCTGCCGTAGACACCCGAAGCGAAGCGGTAGCTGGCCGCGACGGCATCTTCCGGGCGATACGCTTTCGCCTGGTTGTCGGCAAACGCGCGCACGGTTTCGATCGGCCCGAAAACGAAATCGAGGAAGTCCAGCGCGTGGCAAACCATCTCAAAGAAGAAGCCGCCGCCCGATAACGCGGGATTGATGCGCCACGGTAGTGTTTTCATTTGCTCGGCAGGCGGAAGACGCTGAAACTGCCGCGTGATGACCATCCGAACGGTCCCGATGGCGCCGGAATCGACGAGATCCTTGACGGCGAGGAAGCGTGGCAGCGCGCGACGATAGTAGCCAACCCACAGCGGAACTTGCGCGGATCGGCATGCGGCGATCATCTCCGCGCACTCGGCGTGATTCATCGCCATCGGTTTTTCGACGTAAACCGGCTTGCCGGCGGCTGCGCAGCGCAACGTGTAATCGCGATGTGAATCGGTCAGCGTGGCAATGTAGACCGCGTCGATGTCGGTCGACTGGATGATCGCATCGGCATTGTCGTATGCGCGCGGGACGCCATGGCGGCGCGCGAAGTCAGCGGCCAGCGCGCCGTTGCGTCGCATGACCGCAACCAATTGCGAATGGTCTGCCTTGTAAAACCCGGGTCCGCTCTTGATCTCGGCAACGTCACCACAGCCAATCATGCCCCATCGAATTGTCTTCATGGCCGACCTGTCAGTAAGCGACTTTGGCGACCGCGCGGAGCTCTTCGGCGGTCGCCGTTCCGAAGCCGAAAAATTCCAGATAAGCGGGTATCTGCTCAAACAGCATGTCGGTGCCGATTTGGAAGCGGCATCCTCTCGCTCGCGCGGCCAGCAACAGCGGCGTGATCTCCTGCTTCATCACCACTTCGCCGACGAACGTGCTGGGCGACAGGCGCGACACGTCGAAAGGAAGCGCATCGGACGCTTTCATGCCGAGCGGCGTTGCATTGACGACCAAGTCGTAGCCGGCGGGATCGTTCGAACGAACGTCGACACGGACCTGCGGGTAGTGGAGGCGCAATCGGCTCGCCAGGTTTTCCGCCGACGCAGCGTGCGCATCGAACAATGCAATGGAGGCCGGACCTTCGGCGGCAAGCGACGCCGCGATTGCCGAACCCACACCGCCGGCGCCCACGACGAGGCACGACGCACCGGCAATGCGGAAGCTTTTGCGCTTCAGCCCGCGCGTGAAACCAGCGCCGTCGAACATGTCGCCCAGCGATGTGCCATCGTCGCGTCGCAAGATCGCATTGCAAGCTCCCGCGACCTTCACCGTCGTGGAGACTTCGTCGAGCATGTCGACGGTGGTCACTTTATGCGGCATCGTGATGAGCGCCCCGCGAATGTTGCTAAGCCGGAACAGCGCCTTCAACACCTGCGGATAATCGTTCGCCTTGACGCCCATCGGCACCACCACTGCGTCGATGCCTGCCTTCTCGAACCACGGGTTGTAGATCTGCGGCGCCTTGAACGTCTCCGTCGGATATCCGATATGCGCAATCAATGTCGTCTTGCCGCTGATCATGTCGACCCCAGCGTGTTCACGATTCGGCCCGTACGCGCCGCCTCGGCAATGGCGTCGGTGACGCGAAGGTTTTGCAGGCCATCGCGCGCCGTCACCAGCGGTTCCGCATCGCCGCGAATGACCGCGACGAAGTGCTCGATTTGCGCGGCCAGCGGATCGATCCGTTCGAATTTCTCCACACGCGTCAAAAAAGGCTTCCACCATGAGCGTTGTTCTTTGCCGGCGTAGTACTTGATCCGCATCGTGGGAATGGCGAGCGAGCCATTCGTTCCGACGATGACATAGCAGTCCTCATCGGGATATGTCGGATAACTCTCGTTTTCTTGCGACGTTTGCTCCCAGCTTTTCGCGCTGCCGGCGGTATCGGACAGCAGGAAAGTCCCGAGCGCCCCGTTCGCGAACCTGAGATTGATCGCTACCGTGTCTTCGACGGCAAATCCACGCGTCGCGGTGGAAGCGAACGCTTGCACGGCGACGATTTCACCGACGATCGCGCGCAGATTTCCCACTTCATGGATCATGTTGATCAGAATCGGACCGCCGCCGGGCTCCCGCCGCCACGGAGCGTCATCGAAATAGTGATCGGGCTTGTAGAAGAGTGCGCTTCCGATGACGCCGACAATCGCCCCGAGCATTTCTGACTGCACGATTTCGCAGGCTTTGTGCAGTATCGGGCTATGACGTCGATGATGCCCGACCAACAGCTTCACACCGGCGCGCTCGGCCGCTTCGCATAGTCGCGTCCCTTCGGCCAACGTGTGGGCAATGGGTTTTTCGATCAATGTGGGAACGCCGGCCCTCACACACTCCAACGCTTGTTCCACATGCAACTGATTGGGTGTCGCGAGCACGACGCCGTCGGGTTTGTGCTTGGCGAAGAGCTCGTCGAGCGAGCGATAAAGCGGTACGGCGGCTTGACGAGCCACATCGGCCGCCTTGGGCGACGGATCGACAACCGCCGACAGTTTGCACGAGGCGTTGTTCTGGATCTCCTCGATATGGCGAAGACCGATCAGTCCCGCGCCCGCCACTGCAATTCTGATTCTTTCCACAACTGATCCTGGTTGTCATCCTGGCTCATCGGCAATCGTGATCCCGATCATCCAAAGACACGATTGGTATTGTCGCATCGGTCCCACTAGATTTGGAGGCTTCCGAAATAGTGAAAGGTGGAACATGGAAGCGCTTCGCGCAAATCGGCATGCTGGTTATGCCGAGCGATTCAGACCCGAATGGCTGGCCGTTGTGAGCGGATTATGGCTTCGCGCCGGTTTCGTTGGTGCAAGCGCCCTCGCAAGCGGGTTCGTTACACTGTTCAATGGTGGAGCAACCCCGGCGTTCGTCTTGGTAACCATCTTTGGCGGCGGCGCGCTCGCGGCGTTTGCGATACGCCGCTCACGGCAAGCGCTCAACCGCTTAGCATCCCCAGCTCCTCCGCGGCCAGACGCAGCGGCGGCAGGAACGACTTCTCCATTTCCGCCATCGACACGCGGGGCGCCTGCACGCTGATGTTGATCGCGGCGGCAACACGCGCCCGATAATCCTTCACCGGGACCGCGATCGAGCGTAAGCCGATCTCGAGCTCCTGGTCGACGATTGCGTAGCCCGCGTCGCGCACGCCGGCCAACGTTTCGGCGAGCTTCTCCTTCGATACGATCGTGCGATTGGTATACGGCAGAAGCTTGACTCGACGCAGG
>DASPYC010000238.1:0-2469 GCA_035636955.1 Casimicrobiaceae bacterium | reverse complement strand
AATGGATGCACTCAAGACCGCCGGCGCAATGCCACAGGTATTCGGCTTCCCTACGGTGACGGATGGCATCGGCATGGGCACCGAGGGCATGAAATATTCGCTCGTTTCGCGTGAAGTGATTGCCGACTCGATCGAGGTTGCGGTCCAGGGCCAGCAGATGGACGGTGTCGTCTGCGTCGGCGGATGCGACAAGAACATGCCGGGCAGCATGATGGCGATGGCGCGCATCAACGTCCCGGGCATATTCGTCTATGCCGGCACGATTTTGCCGGGCCGATGGAAAGGCCAAGCGCTCACGATCGTGTCGCCGTTCGAAGCGGTCGGTGCGTTTACCGCGGGCAAGATGTCGAAGGAAGACTACGACGGCATCGAGCGCAACGCGTGCCCGTCGGTGGGCGCGTGCGGCGGACAATACACTGCCAATACGATGTCGTCGTCGTTCGAGGCGTTGGGGATGAGCTTGCTCGGCAGCTCGCAAATGGCGTCGCCCGACAACGAAAAAGCGGACTCGGCGGCGGAATCGGCTCGTGTGCTCGTCGATGCGATCAAGCATGATTTGAAGCCACGCGACATCATCACGCGGAACGCGATCGAGAATGCGATTGCACTGGTGATGGCGACCGGCGGATCCACCAATGCGGTCCTGCATTACCTTGCCATCGCCTCGGCGGCCGGCATCGAATGGACAATCGACGATTTCGAGCGTGTGCGCAAGCGCGTTCCCGTGTTGTGCAACCTGAAACCGTCCGGACAATACGTCGCCGTCGATTTCCATCGCGCGGGCGGCGTGCCGCAGGTGCTGAAAATTTTGCTCACGCAAGGAATTCTGCATGGCGATTGCATGACGATCACCGGGCGCACGCTGGCGGAGGAGCTCGAGAATATCCCGCAGGAGCCGCGGGCCGATCAAGACGTGATCCGCCCATGGTCGAATCCGATGTATCCGCACGGGCACCTGGCGATCCTGCACGGTAACCTCGCGCCCGAAGGTTGCGTCGCGAAGATAACCGGCCTCAAGAATCCGTCGATCACCGGCCCGGCGCGTGTGTTCGATTCCGAGCCGCAGGCGATGGACGCAATACTCGCGGACAAGATCAAGGCAGGCGATGTCATCGTGATCCGTTACGAGGGACCGAAAGGCGGCCCGGGGATGCAGGAAATGCTGGCGCCAACGTCTGCGCTGATCGGCCAAGGCTTGGGCGAATCGGTCGGCCTGATCACTGACGGCCGCTTTTCCGGCGGCACTTGGGGCATGGTCGTCGGCCACGTCGCGCCCGAAGCATTCGTCGGCGGCATGATCGCGTTGATCCGCGAAGGTGATTCGATCACGATCGACGCGCACAAGCTTTTGATCCAACTGAACGTCGCCGATGATGAGCTCGCGAGGCGACGCGCCCAGTGGAAGCCACCGCCGCCACGTTACACGCAGGGCGTGATGGCGAAGTACCTGCGCAACGTTTCGACGGCTAGCAAAGGTGCGATCACCGACGGCGACGTTGCGTAATTTGCGTTCGGCAGCTTCTATCGCGTTGTTCGCGCTCGGGCTCGCGTTGGCTTTTCCCGCGGCGCCGATCGCGCCGACGGTCAGCGTCGCTGTGCCGGCGGGTCAGGTGCCCCCGCCGACGAAGACGCCGCCGGGGGAAGTCAAGGTCGGCATCTTTCTTTATGCCGTCCAGGATCTCGATTTCGCGAAGCACACGTTTCGCGCAACATTCGAAATCTGGTGGCGTTGGCGCGGCGACGACTTCGATCCGCTCGCGGCGTTGGCGGTCGTCGGCGCAAGAACGATCACGACGGTCGTCGAAGACCGCCGGCGGCTGCCGAATGGCGAGAATTACCTCGTGGCACGTGCGGACGCCGTGATCAATGAGCTGCTCGACACAGGCGCATTTCCGTTCGATCGCCACCGGCTCACGATCGAGATCGAATCGCCGTACGAGGATGATTACCTGAGATTCGCCGTCGATTCCGAAGGAAGCATGCTCGATCCGGACGCTTTTTCGCCGGGTTGGCGGCTTGCGGACTTTCGGATGAGCGAAAGCCGCAAGCAGTATCCGACAACGTTCGGTCTCAAAGAACGCGCGAACGAACGGTACTCGCGCGTCGTTGCGGAGGTGATTGCCGAGCGCGTCGGTTGGCGTGCCGCGGTCGACCATTTCATCGGCTTCATCGTCTGCGTGCTTCTGTGCATGCTCGGCTACTTCATCCCGGTCAACCTGTTAGCCGCGCGCACGACGCTGCTCACCGCGGCGACGATAGCCGCCGTCGGCAATAAGTACGTCGTAAACACACTCACTGAGACCAGCGTGGCGGCCCAGCTGGTTAACGTCGCCGTCATCTCGGCGTTCGCGATGGTTCTGACCTACATGCTCGCATCGGTTCGATGCGAGCGCATCTCGCAGGCCGGTGATCACAATCGCGCCGAGCGGCTCAACCGCAACGTCGGAATCGGCTCGTCGGTTGTCTACG
>DASPYC010000237.1:0-1831 GCA_035636955.1 Casimicrobiaceae bacterium | reverse complement strand
TTCGCCACGTCATCGACAGGCAGGCCTTCGCCCCATAACACGACCGGGCTTCCCACTCGCGCGTCCGGCACTTCGGTCAAATCGACGCTCAGCATGTCCATCGACACTCGCCCTGCCATTCGTACCTTGTTCCCACAAACGAGGACCGGCGTTCCATTGGGCGCAAGACGCGGGTAGCCGTCGGCGTATCCGCATGCGATTATGCCGATCCGATGCGGCCGCGCGGCGGTATAGGTTGCGCCATAACCAACGCTCTCGTTTGCCTTCAGTTCGCGAACATCGATCAGCTGCGACCGCAGCGTCATCACCGGCTGCAGCCCCAACGCCTGGGCAGACTCGTAGGGAAACGGAGTCGCACCGTAGAGCATGATGCCCGGACGCACGATATCGCCGCCCACTTCCGCGTAGCGGACGACGCCGGCCGAATTGGCGATCGAACGCGGGTACGGCAATCCTCTGCATGCGGCCTCGAACCTGTCGAGCGGGTCCTTCAGCCCATCGTCGTCTTCGGCGCGCGCGAGATGCGTCATCAAACGCAACGCCGCGACGCTCGCGCACCGCGACAATCGCTCGCAGACGCCCGCGACGTCGCCGACGGAAAGACCAAGCCGGTTCATGCCGGTGTTGACCTTGACGAAGACCTCCAGCGGACGTGTGAGCGCCGCTTGCTCGAGCATCGCCACCTGGTCAGCATGATGGACGACGATCGCGAGCCGGCGCTGCGCAATTTCCGTCAGCTCGCGCTCCTCGAAAAAACCTTCCAGCAGGAGAATTCGACGCGTGTAATGCCGTTCGCGCAGCGCCACCGCGGCGTCGAGCTCGAGCAGCGCCAGCCCATCCGCTTGCTCGAGCGCAGGCAGCACGCGCGTCAAGCCGTGACCGTAGGCGTCGGCCTTTACTACGGCAAGGACCTGCGTTCCCTGCGCGAGCTCGCGGGCACGCGCGAGATTCGCGGCAAGCGCGGCGAGGTTGATCTGCGCGAAAAGCGGGCGGGACATGCGCGGTCAGCGGACTGTGCGCTACAGTGGGCGCGAAGAAACCGTCTTCCTTCCCGCTCGGTTGGGACCGTCGCGCAATCATGGTATAAAGCGGGCCGCGCGACGCACACATTATAACAAGCTGTTGCGCGATGGCCGCGCGCCATGGGAGGCGTGACCGCGTGGGGCCCGGAACAATCTAGGAATATGAAACCCGGCTTCTACACGATCATGGCGGCGCAGTTCTTCAGTTCGCTCGCCGACAACGCCCTGCTGATCGCCGCGATCGCGCTTCTTCGCGAGCTTCACGAGCCGGCCTGGATGACGCCGGCGCTCAAACAGAGCTTTGTCGTGTCGTACGTCGTGCTCGCACCGCTCGTCGGCGCGTTCGCTGATTCGATGGCCAAGGGCCGGGTCATGCTCTTCACCAACGCGATCAAGATCGCCGGCTGCGGGCTTATGCTGATCGATACGCATCCGCTCACCGCGTATGCGCTCGTCGGACTTGGCGCCGCCGCGTATTCACCCGCGAAATACGGCATCCTGACCGAACTGTTGCCGCCGCATCAGCTCGTCGTCGCGAACGGCTGGATCGAAGGCACAACGGTGGGCTCGATCATCCTCGGCGTGCTCCTCGGAGGCACGCTCATCAGCGAGAAGATTTCCGGGGCGCTGTTGTCGTTCGACATGCCGATGTTCGACACGCCGGTCAATACGGCGCCCGAAGCCGCGATTTCGGTGATCATGGGTATCTATTTCATCGCCGCGGTTTTCAACTGGTTTATCCCCGACACCGGCGTCGATCATCGCGTGCCGAGCAAGAATCCGTTCTATCTGGTGCGCGAGTTCTCCCA
>DASPYC010000236.1:0-4370 GCA_035636955.1 Casimicrobiaceae bacterium | reverse complement strand
AGGACCCGGACAGCGCTTTCACGAAGGCGCGCATCCTGCAAATCGACGAGCAACGGATGCGCGAGGACTTGGCCGATGGCGCCGTTGTCATCGTGGCGGGTTTTCAGGGCGTGGACGCCAATGGAAATATCACCACGCTTGGTCGCGGGGGCTCGGACACGTCAGGCGTTGCGCTCGCGGCGGCGCTCAAAGCTGACGAATGCCAGATCTACACCGATGTCGACGGCGTTTATACCGCCGATCCGCGAATCGTGCCGCAGGCGCGGCGGCTCGAGAAAATCACGTTCGAAGAAATGCTTGAGCTCGCGAGCCAGGGATCGAAAGTGTTGCAGATCCGCTCGGTGGAATTCGCCGGCAAGTACAAGATCAAGCTCCGCGTGCTGTCGTCATTCGACGATCCCGAATCGACGCCGAAGGGCACGCTGATCACATTCGAGGAAGAAGACGATATGGAACAGGCGATCATCTCAGGCATCGCGTTCAATCGCGACGAAGCGAAGATTTCGTTGATGGGCGTCGAAGATAGACCCGGCATCGCATACAGTATCGTCGGACCGGTCGCCGAGGCGAACATCGACGTCGACATGATCGTGCAAAACATCGGCGCGTCGGGCTACACCGACTTTTCGTTCACCGTTCACCGCAGCGAATATCAAAAAACGCTGAACGTGCTTGCGCAATCGAAGGACAAGCACTTCAAGGCGCGCGAAATCATCGGCGACGACAGGATCTGCAAAGTGTCGGTCGTCGGCATCGGCATGCGCTCACATGTCGGCTTGGCGGCACGGATGTTCAAGGCTTTGGCGGACGTGGGGATCAACATCCAGATGATCTCCACCTCCGAGATCAAGATTGCCGTCGTCATCGACGAGAAGTATCTCGAGCTTGCCGTGCGCGAGCTGCACAAAGCCTTTGAGCTCGAGACGGCGCGGCAACCCGGTTAACGCTAGCTCGCTGGCGCCGCGTGCGTTGTAAGGTTCCTTAAAGCCGCAAACAGACGCATGCCTGCGCTTCGCGCGAACAGCGTTGACCCGGCGAAGCCTTTCGCATAGTGTGTCTCACGAACGAGCAGCGTCGATAAAAATCCCTAAAGAGGCGCTATTGCTCGGCGTCGAGCGGATACGCGACCAGTCACGTGAAAGCTTCGCCAGCACGATTGCGGGAACCGATCTCATCGTCGGTGCGCGAACGAGTCCCGTGCATCTGTTGCTGTTTTCCGTATTTCGAATCGGCGACGCCACCAACAACATTCGATGGGACAGCCATCGTGCGATCGCTGCCCGGCCGGAAGTCGCATGGACGATACCCCTAGCGCTCGGCGACTCTCATCGCGGTTTTCGCGTGCTCGGCACCACCCGCGAATACTTCGATCATTTCCGGTTTGCGCGCGATCGCAAACTGGCGTTCACGGCGGGGCATCGCTTCGAGGAGCAAAACGATGCGGTCCTCGGCGGATGTCGCGAAGTCGCTGAGCTATGCGATCGGCGAAAAAATTGTCGTCGCCCACGGGTCCGGGGAAGTCGGCTTTGCACTGCACAGCGAGCATCCCTTCCATGTCGTGGGCATTCTTGCGCGCACCGGTACGCCGGTCGATCGCACAATCCATATATCGCTGGAAGGCTTCGGTGCGTTGCACGAGGACGACAATGCCGTTTCGCAAGACCCGCTGGCCGCCGCCAGGGATGCGGCGATTGCGAAGCGGCACGCCGATGCGTCCCATCGCGAAGATGACGAGCACGGCCGTGACGCGGCGAAGACGATCAGCGCCTTCTTGATCGGTCTAAAATCACGCGGCGCGGCGCTCTCGCTGCAGCGGCAGATCAATCAGTTTCCCGAAGAGCCGCTGACCGCGATATTGCCGGGTGTCACGCTGCTGGAAGTCTGGGGAATCGTGAGTGCGGCAGAAAGCGCACTGTTGCTCGTATCGTCTCTCGTCCTGGTTGTCGGTCTCGCCGGCATGCTGGTTGCGCTTCTCACGAGCTTGAGCGAGCGCCGTCGCGAGATGGCCGTGTTGCGGTCCGTCGGCGCGCGCCCGCTGCACGTATTCGCGCTGATCCTCGGTGAGGCGGCATTTCTAACCCTTCTCGGCATAGCCTTGGGTATCGCGGCGCTCTATGCGGGTGAACCTTGGCTGGAGTCGCGACTGGGACTGTTTATCGAGGTGGGCATGCCTTCGCCGCGCGAGCTCGGCCTTATCATTGCGATTGGAATCGCCGGCGCTTTGATCGGTCTCATTCCGGCTTATCGGATCTACCGCTATTCTCTCGCCGATGGCATGATGATCCGCGTCTGAAAGGAACAGAATCGATGTCGCTCGCGTGTTTTCGTTTCCTCGTCATTCTCCACTGCGTACTGGCGTCTTCGCTTTGCGGTGCTGAGGCGCCGCGTCAGGTCACATGGGACGATTTAAGCATCAAGCTTTCCGCTGCCGAGAATCCATTCGCCGCTTTGTCGATGGATCAACTCGAGCTGTTGGTCGATGTCGCGTCGGCGCGCGACCGCAAAGCGCGCGGCGTCGCTTTGTCGCCGCAGGAGCTTGCCAACGAGAAGGCGGCGACTGGCAAGCTGAAACAGGCAGGCGTCGACGTCGATGCGCTGCTCGGAAAGCGCGACGAGATCGCGGAGAAAAAGCGTGCACGAGCAAGCGCTGTGAATCCGGCATTGAACGGCAAGTTGGTGCGAATTCCCGGCTATTTGCTGCCGCTCGAGTTCTCGGGTAAGCAAGTGACGGAGTTTCTGCTGGTGCCGTGGATCGGAGCGTGCATCCACACGCCGCCGCCGCCGCCGAACCAAATCGTGCACGTCAAATCGGACAAGCCGTTCGAAATGAATGGAAACTTCGATGCGGTGTGGGTCACCGGCCGGATAACCGCGGACGCGGCCAAGAAGTCGGTTTACCTCACGGACGGGTCGTCCGAGATCGACGTCGGCTACTCGATGCGCGCGAATCAGCTCGAGCGTTATTAGGCTCGATTCATTGGTCGACGCAATCGCGTCGAATCCGACATGTTCGTCTTAGAAGGCATCGAACGTCGCTACGGTGCCACGCTCGCACTGCGCATCGATCGTTGGGAAGCGGGTACGGGTGAACGTTGGCTGATTGCTGGACCGTCCGGCAGCGGAAAATCCACGGCACTCGCGTTGCTGACCGGATTGTTGCGGCCTACTTCCGGCACGATCGTCGTCTCGGGGCAGAATCTCGCGGCGCTGGAGGGAAGCGCGCTCGATCGCTGGCGCGGGCGCACGGTCGGCTTCGTTCCGCAACGCCTGCATCTGGTCGCCAGTCTGTCGGTTCTCGACAATGTGCTGCTCGCACAATATCTCGCCGGAAAATCCACCGACATTCACCGAGCGCGGGCAACATTGACTTCGGTCGGACTTGAGAAGCTGCTCGATCGCCGGCCTTCGATGTTATCGCAGGGCCAAGCGCAACGCGTAGCGGTCGCGCGCGCCGTCGTCAACGGTCCTGCGTTGCTGATCGCGGACGAACCCACGGCGAGCCTCGACGACGAGCACGCAGCACGCACGCTTGAGCTGCTCACATCGCAAGCCGAAGGCTCGAACGCAACGCTTGTCGTTGCGTCGCACGATGGGCGCATCCGGCAAGCATTTGCGCATCGATTGAACCTCGAACACGGCAGCGTGCAATGAATCTGTTCCGCTTGAGCGCGTCGTATGTCCGCCAGAGCGGCCTTGCAACCGCGCTGAACCTTCTGCTGTTGATGCTCGGCGTCGGCACGATCGTGCTGCTGCTGATCCTGAGCCGCGAGTTGGAAAGCCGTCTCATGCGCGACGCGCAAGGCGTTGACCTGGTCGTAGGGGCAAAAGGAAGTCCGCTCCAGTTGGTCCTCGCGGGCGTCTTTCACGTCGACACGCCGACGGGCAATATTCCATTGGCCGAGGCGCTCCGTTTGCGCAACGACCCGCGTGTCGCGCAGCTGATTCCGATTTCACTCGGCGACAGCTTCGGTGGTTTTCGGATTGTCGGGACCGAACCAGAGCTGATCGGGCATTACGGCGCGGCACTTGCGGCGGGACGTTTGTGGAACGCGCCGTTCGATGCGGTTGTCGGTGCCGACGTCGCGGCGAAATCGGGGCTCGACGTCGGCGGAATATTTGCAGGCGTTCACGGCTTGGGTGGAGGAGGCGGCGAGCATGCCGAACCCTATCGCGTCGTGGGGATCCTTCGCCCGACGGGGCGCGTCGTCGATCGCCTCATCCTGACCGGTCTGGCGAGCGTCTGGGAAGCGCACGCCCACCACGAAAAGGAAAATCACGATGCGGCGGGGGCACGCACCGACGACGACGAGCGCGAAGTCACGCTCGCGCTCATCAAGTATCGTTCGCCACTGGCGACGGTCGGCTTGCCG
>DASPYC010000235.1:0-3422 GCA_035636955.1 Casimicrobiaceae bacterium | reverse complement strand
GCGCGAACGCGCTCGCCATTCGCCGCGAAAAACAATGGCGTGGTCAGTTCAACATCCACCGCATCGCCAACCACAACGCCCGCGTCGCGGTCGCATAGGGTCACCACATCCGTGTCGCCGATCGTCACGTGCAAATGGTTTTGATCGCCGAGATGCTCGATCCACTTCACGCGACCGACGGCACCGCCATTTGCGCTCTTGCGAATACGCACATGCTCGGTGCGCACGCCGATCGTCTCCGCGGCTGCCGGCGCTGCCACATTGGGATAAAGCCGACGAGGTACGAGATTGATGGCGGGGCTGCCCAATCGCATCGCGACATAAGTGTTGATCGGATCGGCGTAGATCTCGCGCGGGCTACCGATTTGCACCAGACGGCCCTGATCGAGCACGCCGATATGCGTGGCCATCGTCATTGCCTCGGTCTGATCGTGCGTGACATAGAGAATCGTTGCGCCGAACTCGCGCTGAATGCGCTTCAGCTCCACGCGCATTTCGGCACGGAGCTTCGCGTCCAGCGACGACAGCGGCTCGTCCATCAGATAAATCGATGGACGGCGAACCAGCGCGCGGCCAATCGCGACCCGCTGCATCTGTCCTCCCGAAAGCTGCGTCGCGCGATTGTCGAGTTTGTCCTCGATATGCAGCAGTTGGGCGATTTCCAGGACGCGTGTGCGAATTTGCCGCTCGGGAACTCGACGCGCCGGCGAGCGCAGTGGAAACGCCAGATTGTCGTAGACGGTGAGGTGCGGATAAAGTGAGTACTGTTGGAACACGAACGTCGTATCGCGCGCCGCCGGAGGTTCGCGCGTCACATCGCGACCGGCGAGCAATACGCGGCCAACATCGGCCCCTTCGAGACCGGCGACGAGACGCAATGTTGTTGTCTTGCCGGCGCCGGTGGGTCCCAGCAACACGAGAAATTCGCCGTCACCTACTGTAAGACTTAAGTCCGCGACGGCGACGGTCGCACCGAAGCGCTTGGTGACGCCTTCCATGACAAGCTCAGCCATGTGCGTCACCGTCATGCAGCGCCGTGCGGAGCGCGCGACCGGACACGCCGTCGAACAGCGACAATTGACCAGGGCGAAATCTGAGCCCTGTGCGCTCGCCCGGTCGCACGTCGATGTGCGCCTGGATTCGGGCTTTCATGCTGGTACCGGTGGCGGTGTTCAGCGTGACGATCTGCGTCGTGCCCATGTACTCGGCGTCGACCACCTCAGCACGAAGCGGCGCATCCTCGGACAGTTCGATATGCTCCGGCCGCACGCCGAGAACCAGTTCGGTGTCGGCGCTGCCCTCACGTACCTCCGGCAGCGCGATGTCGACGCTGTTGACGCACACGCTCCGATCACCCGGCGCCACGCTCCCGCGAAATGGAAGAAAGCTCATCGGTGGCGACCCGATGAAGTCCGCAACGAACATCGACGCCGGCCGATCGTAGATGTCCTGTGGCGTTCCGAGTTGCTCAATCACGCCGCGGTTCATCAACGCGATCGTGTCCGCCATCGCCATCGCCTCGAGCTGGTCGTGTGTAACGTAAACGGTAGTCGCTTTCAGGCGGTCGTGCAGGGCGCGTAATTCGCCGCACATCACGTCGCGGAATTCGGTATCGAGCGCGCCAAGCGGCTCGTCCAGAAGAAACGCCATCGGCTCGCGCACGATAGCCCGCCCCAGCGCCACGCGTTGGCGATCACCGCTCGAAAGTCCCGATACGGAGCGATCGAGCAGATGCTGGATGCGAAGAATCCGCGCCGCCTCTTCGACACGTGTTTGCACATCGTGACGCAGCATGCCTTGCGATCGGAGCGGGTAGGCGATGTTGGCGCGGACATTCATGTGCGGATACAGCGCGAAAAGCTGGAACACGAATGCAATGTCACGCTGCGACGCTCGCTTGAACGTGACATCCTCGCCGCCCAGCAGGATGCGTCCCGACGTGGGCAGCTCGAGGCCGGCGATCATCCGCAGTGTCGTCGTCTTGCCGCAGCCTGATGGGCCCAGCAGACAGAAGAAGTCGCCGTCGCGGACTTCGAACGTCGAATCGCGCACGGCGGCGAAATCACCAAACGACTTGTGCAGATGCTCGACGCGGATCTCGGCCACAGCTTCAGTCCGGGAATTTCGAGACGACCATGAACAACGCGGTCCCGGCGAGCGTCGTGACGAACGACCAGGTATAGAGCGTCAGCGAGAAAGGCTGCAGCAACATCAAAACACCTGTCGCGATGACTGCGGTAGCAATCATTTCCATCGGTCCGCGGCGCAGCCAACTCGGCCAGCGTCGCTGCATGGGTTGCATGTCCACATTCATTTACGTAGCGCCCCGAACGTAATCCCGCGCAGCAGATGCTTGCGCAACAGCACGGTGAACACGAGGATCGGCAGCAGGAACAGCGTCGAGCCGGCCGCGACCGCGGGCCAATCTTGCCCACCCTCACCGATGATGATCGGGATGAAGGGCGGCGCCGTCTGCGCCTCGCCGGAGGTCAACAACACCGCGAATGCATACTCGTTCCACGCGAAAATGAGGCAGAAAATCGCCGTTGCAACGATGCCCGTAGTCGCTTGCGGCAGCACGACTTTGAAGAATGCCTGCAGCCGCGTGTAACCGTCGACCAGCGCAGCCTCTTCGTATTCGCGCGGGATCTCGTCGATGAACCCTTTTAGCAGCCAGACGGCGAGCGATACGTTCACCGCCGTGTACAGGAGGATCATCCCGAGGCGCGTATCGGACAAGCCGACATCGCGATACATCAGATAGATGGGTATGGCCACGGCGATCGGCGGCATCATCCGCGTCGAGAGAATGAAGAACAGCAGATCATCCTTGGCGGGGACATGGAAACGAGAAAATGCGTATGCGGCGGTGACGCCGAGCACAACCGACAGCGCCGTCGAGCCGAACGCGATGATCAGCGAATTGACGAAGCGCGGCAGGAAATTCGACGCGCCGACCACGACCATGTTGCTCGTACGCGCGAACGCATCGCAGACACCCGACGCCGGCGGCAACTGTGCGATGTACTCCGGCGTTTGTCGCGAGCGCGTCGTGAAGAGATTGCAGTAGCCCTCGGCCGACGGCGTAAACAAAACCTTGGGTGGATACGCGATCGAATCCGGTCCGGATTTGAAGCCGGTGAGGAAAATCCACGCGAGGGGCACCATCGTGATCACCGCGTACAAGATGACGAGCACACCCGCGATGCGCTGCGAAAGGGGCGACGGCTGGACTACCGAGTGCGCGTTGCTGAGGGCGGTCACCGTACGGACCTAGCGGTTCTTCACGCGGTTGAGAGCCTTGACGTAGATGTTGGCCAAGCCGAACACCGTGACGAAAAGGACGATGGCGAAGGCAGAGGAATATCCAGTCCGCCACTTTTCGAACGCCTCGCGCTTCAACGTGATCGACGCTACCTCGG
>DASPYC010000234.1:0-2036 GCA_035636955.1 Casimicrobiaceae bacterium | reverse complement strand
CAACGGCGTCAGGCCGCGCGAAGTCTCTGTCTTGCGCACGTCGAGCGCTTGCTGCAACAAGCGATCGACGCGGGACAGCTGCCGCGCGACACCGACACGTCGCTTGCAACGCATTCATTGCACGCCTTCATGAGCGGCTTGATGCGCGAATGGGTATTGGAAAAGGACGCCTATGATCTCGCGGCGGTGGCGCCCGCGCTGGTCGATATGACGGTCGCGGGCTTGCGCAACGACCCTCCGCGGCGCGCAAATCGCGTACGCCCGCGCGTCCGGCCGCGGAGTTGTACGGCGACGTAAGCGTCGAAAGGACATGATCATGAGCGCTGCAGGGCCGCGCCAAAGCGACATCGCGCAAGTCGGCGTCGTCGGTGCCGGCACGATGGGTAACGGCATTGCACAAAGCTGCGCGATCGCCGGCATCGACGTCGTCATGATCGACGTCGCCGGCGCTGCGGTGCAGCGCGGCATCGCAACAATCGCCGGAAGCTTCGATCGGCTGATCAAAAAGGAGAAGCTGACCAACGATGCGAAGGCGCAGGCGCTCGCGCGCATCAAAGGCGCCACCGACTACGCCGAGCTCAAATCGGCCGATCTCATCATCGAGGCGGCGACCGAGAGCCTCGAGCTCAAGCTCAAGATCCTTCGTCAGATCGACGCCCTCGCCAAAGCCGACGCGCTGATGGCGTCGAATACATCGTCGATCTCGATCACGACACTCGCCGCTGCGACGTCGCGTCCCGATCGTTTTCTCGGCATGCATTTTTTCAACCCGGTGCCGTTGATGGCGCTGGTGGAATTGATTCGCGGACTCCAGACGTCGGCGGAGACGATCGCTGCGGCACAGAACTTCGCACAGCGTCTCGGCAAGTCGCCGATCATCGTGAAGAACAGCCCGGGCTTCGTCGTCAATCGGATTTTGTGCCCGATGATCAACGAAGCCATCTTTGCGCTGCAGGAAGGGCTCGCGTCGGCGGAGGACATCGACAACGGCATGAAGCAGGGCTGCAATCATCCGATCGGTCCGCTCGCGCTTGACGATCTCATCGGTTTAGACGTCATGCTGGCGGTGATGAACGTTTTCTACGCCGATTTCAACGATCCGAAGTACCGGCCGGCGCCGCTGTTGAAGGAAATGGTGGCTGCCGGTTATCTCGGACGCAAGACGAAGCGGGGGTTTTACCGGTACGATTGACAAAAAAGTGCCCGGAGGAGTGCCATGCGACTGTTGAACGGATTGATTGTCATCGCGACGGCGGTCCTGTGCTCGAGCCTGCATGCGCAGCCGACGTCCTCCTCGCCTGCGCCCACATCACTTCGCGTGATTGCATTCGACGGCGGCTGGAACCTGCCGATTTGGGCCGCGCAACGGCAAGGCTTTTTCGAAGCGAACGGCGTCGCGGTGCAGCTTTCTTATACGCCAACCTCGGTGTTTCTTATCCAGTCGCTCTTCGACAGCAAGTCAGACATCGCAATTGCGCTGATCGACAACTTGGTCGCATATCAGGAAGGCCAGGGCGAGGCGAAAATTCCCGACAATCCGGACCTCGTCGCATTCATCGGCTGTGACGGCGGCTTTGCGACGGTCGTCTCATCGCCGGCGATCAAATCGTTCGCTGATCTCAAAGGCAAAACCATCTCGGTCGACGCGATGACGACCGGATTCGCGTTCGTCGCCCGCGAGCTTGTCTCACGTAACGGCCTTGCGGAAAGTGACGTCTCGTTCGTGCGCGCCGGTGGGACGGCGAATCGCTATCGCGAGCTGCTGGCTGGGAAGCACGACGCGACATTGCTGCGTACGCCGTTCGAGCTCCTCGCGCGAAATCGAAGCTTCAACGTGCTGGCCAGCGCGGAATCGCTCGGCGCCTATCAAGGTACGGTCGGCATGACGCGTCGAAGCTGGGCGCGCGACCACGAGGCGCCTCTCGTCGGATTCATTCGCGCATACGCCCAGGCGACTGATTGGCTCTACGACCGTGCCAATCGCGACGTCGCCGAAGCGCTGTTGGTCGCCAACATCCGCGACATGACGCCGGTGC
>DASPYC010000233.1:0-5086 GCA_035636955.1 Casimicrobiaceae bacterium | reverse complement strand
CTTTGTTGATCGTGTCCTCGATCGCATAGACATTGTTCATAGCAGCGCTTGGGTCTTTCTGGGCGTCGGCCCATTTGTAGCCGAACATCCTTTCGGCCCAGCCGTTTGCGCGCGCGGTGATCGTGACGATTTTGAGCGCCTGCGCAAGTCCGGCAGTGGGCTCGTCCTTGCCGTAATAATCGCCGTTGTTCCATTTCGGGTTGAGCTTGATCGGCAGCGTCCACACGTCGAGCATCTCCAGAACGAACGGTGAGATGTCGAAGCCGGGGCCGATCACATGGACGACGCGTTCGACGAAGTCGGGATAGAGCGCCGCCCATTCCATCGCTTGAATCGAGCCGCCCGATGCACCTGCGACTGCGTGCAACTTCTTGACGCCCAACGAATCGATAAGTGCTTTATGCACGCGCACCGAATCGCGATACGACACAATCGGAAATGCCATGCCGTAAGGTTTGCCGGTATCCGGATCGATCGTGGCCGGGCCGGTGGTCGTGACGTTGGGGTCCTTGGTGTTCAGGTTGGCGAGCGTGTCGGCGCTGATCACGAAATATTTGTCGGTATCGATCGGCTTGCCGGCACCGATGATCGGGTCCCAATAGCCCGCGGCAGCGTCGCTGGGCTTGTACTTTCCCGCGGCGTGCGAATTGCCCGAAAAGAAGTGCGGGACGAAAATCGCGTTGTCGCCCGCTGCGTTCAATTTGCCGTACGTTTCGTAACCCACGCGGACATTCTTGAGCGTCTTACCGCCCACGGTGGTATAGGAAGCCATGGTGAAGACCTGCTTTTCGACCGGTCCGTCATAGCCCGTTGCATCCACAACGGCAAGGAGCGACACGACCGCTGTCGCCAATCGCAGGCCCCACGTAAATCGCTTCGTTATCATGTGCTCTCCGTTGTCCATGCAGTTGGCACGCCGGCGGCGCATTCTATCCTCGATCCGGTCGCATTACCGCCATCGATGAATTCACGTACCATTTCCCATTATTGCGGATAGGAGAGCACTCTTGCCCCGCGCCACCAAAATCGTTGCCACGCTCGGTCCCGCCTGCAGCGATCCCGCTGTATTGCATCGGATGATCGCGGCCGGCGTCGATGTCGTACGGCTCAATTTCTCGCACGGGACGGCCGAGGACCACCTCGAGCGAGCGCGCCTCGTGCGCGAGATCGGGCGCTCGCTGTCGCGCGAGATCGGCATCATGGCCGACTTGCAGGGGCCGAAGATTCGCGTCGGCAAATTTGCCGAAGGGAAAGTTACGCTCGAGCCGGGCCAGCGTTTCGTGCTCGATGCCGAATGCGAGCTTGGTGACAAGAATCGCGTCGGACTCGACTACAAGGAGCTGACCCAGGACGTCTCACATGATTCGGTGCTGCTGCTAAACGATGGTCTCATCAAGCTGATCGTCGAGGAGGTCGACGGACCGCGGATCATCACGCGCGTCATCCTCGGTGGCGTCTTGTCGAACAACAAGGGCATCAATCGGCAAGGTGGCGGTCTCACCGCGCCGGCGCTGACTGCGAAGGATATGGACGACGTCAAGACCGCGGCGAAGCTCGAAGCCGACTACCTCGCCGTGTCGTTCCCGAAGAGCAAGGAAGACATGTACATGGCGCGCCAGTTGTTGCGCGCCGCAGGCGGCGTGGCGCTTCTGATCGCAAAGATCGAGCGGGCCGAAGCGATCGGCGCGTTGGCCGAGATCATCGACGCATCCGATGGCATCATGGTTGCGCGCGGCGATCTCGCCGTCGAGGTGGGCAATGCGGCAGTCCCGGGATTGCAGAAGCGGATGATCCGGCTCGCGCGCGAGCGGAACAAGCTGACGATCACCGCGACGCAGATGATGGAATCGATGATTCAGGCGCCGGTGCCGACGCGCGCCGAGGTGTCCGATGTCGCCAACGCCGTGCTGGACGGGACCGATGCCGTGATGCTGTCGGCGGAGACCGCCGCGGGCCGATATCCGGTGGAAACGGTCGAAACAATGGCGCAGATCTGCGACGAGGCGGAAAAATACGACGTCGTTGCGCTCGATCGCGACTTCCTCGACCGCACGTTCACCCGCATCGACCAATCGATTGCGATGGCCACGCTCTTCACCGCTTTCCATCTCAAGGTCAAGGCGATCGCGGCGCTCACCGACTCCGGCTCGACGGCGTTGTGGATGTCACGGCACGATTGCGGCCGGCCGATCTACGCGCTCACGCCGAGAATCGCTTCGCAGCGCAAGATGGCGCTTTATCGCAACGTCGTGCCGCTCTTTCTCCAGCAGAGCACCGATCGCGACGAAGCATTGCGCGCCGCGGAGGAATTGCTGCTCACCAACGGCGAGGTGCAGCGCGGCGACCTCATCGTTCTGACGATTGGCGAGCCGATGGGGAAATCGGGTGGAACGAATACGATGAAAATCGTCCAGGTCGGCGGGCAACGATCGTGACGATTTCGGCGTTTGCTAACCTGAGCGAAGCGGAGGTTAAGCGAGCGGCGAACGTTCAAGTTGTGCAAGTAGGTGGACAGCGTCCGTAAGAATCGCGCGAGATCGCGAGAGACGAATCGAACGAGAGGAAAGCCGGTGGCGAGGAGAGCATGGTGGCAGCGGCTGTTGCTGTCCGCCTGGATGCGGCCGATTCTGTTGATCGTCATTCTGCTCGTCGTTTGGGACGTGACGATTCGGGTCTTTCGGATTCCGCCGTATCTGATTCCGGCGCCAGAGGCCGTCGTGAAACAGCTCTTCGTCGAATGGCCGCGACTGTGGCGTGAGAGCCTGGTCACGACCTACGCGACGCTCGGTGGATTCGCGCTGTCGATCGCATTCGGTATTCCGATGGCGCTGCTGATTGCGTATTCGCGCACGGTCGAGAGCTTCGTCTATCCATTGCTCGTGTTCTCGCAAAGCGTACCAAAGATCGCGATCGCGCCGCTCTTCGTCGTCTGGTTCGGATTCGGCATCATTCCCAAGGTCATCTGCGCGTTCATGCTGGGATTCTTTCCGATCGTCGTGTCGACCGTCGTCGGTTTCAAGTCGGTCGATCCCGACATGCTCGATCTCGCCCGGTCGATGAAGGCTTCGCGCCTTGCGACATTCATTCGCATCAGTCTGCCGCAGGCGTTGCCGTCGATCTTCGCCGGGCTCAAGGTTTCCGTCACGCTCGCTGTCGTCGGCGCCGTTGTCGGGGAATTCGTCGGATCGAATTCGGGCATCGGCTACCTGCTGCAAATCGCCAACGGCAACTTCGACCTGCCGTTGATGTTCGCCGCGCTGACTGTCCTATCGGCAATCGGCGTTTTGCTCTTTGTCGCCGTCGACATGGTCGAGCGATTGATGATCCCTTGGCACGCATCGCAACGTAACGATTTCAACGCCACCGCTTAGAAAAAAGCTCGAGCGATGGCATTACCGGAGGAAACACAATGTTCAAACGTTTCGCAATATTCCTTGTCGCTGCGCTCGCTTGTGCGCTCGCCGCGCCGGTTGCGGCGCAGACCAAGGATAAGGTCGTGCTGCTGCTCAACTGGTACACGTACAGCGAGCACGCGCCGTTCTATCTCGGCAAGGAGCGCGGCTATTTCGATCAGGAGGGCATCGATCTCGACATCCAGGAAGGGCGTGGCTCTGGCGTCACGGTACAGGCGGTTGCAGCGGGCACCGCGACGTTCGGTTACGCCGACGTGCCGACGATGATCAAGGCCGCGTCGAAGGGCGCGCCGGTCATCGCCGTGGGTGTCGCGCTGCAGACCTCGCCGATGTCGGTGATGGGCTTCGCCGACAAGAACATCCGCAAGCCGGAAGACATCAAGGGCAAGACGGTGGCCGTCACGCCGGGTGACTCGATGTCGCAAATCTGGCCGTTGTTCCTGAAGAAAACAAACTTGAAAGAAACGGATTTCAAGACTGTTGCCGGCGACGCGCAAACCAAGCTCAACGCCGTCATAAATAACCAAGCGGACTTGCTGCTTGGCTACCCGATGGACCAGGCCATCAAGCTGTTGGATGCGACGCAGAAGCAGGTCTATCCAATCATGTTCGCCGAATACGGCGTCAACATGGTGAGCTCCGGCATCATCGTTCAGAAGGACGTGGTGAAGAACAAGCCCGACCTCGTCAAGCGCTTCATGCGCGCGGCAACGCGCTCACTTGAAGAAGCCGCGAAAAATCCCGACGCGGCCGTCGACGCAATGCTGAAGGCGCAACCGAAGTCAGGCACCAAGGCGACTGCGCTTGTGGGCATGAAAAACACCGCCGCGCTGTACAAAGGACCCGACAATCCGAACGACCGCCCATTCAAGGTCGGTGCGAAAAATATGACCGAAACAATGGCGCTGCTGGTCGAGTACGGCGGCCTCGACAAAGCGTCAGCCGGCAAGGCCGAGGACTATTACACGAACGACTATCTTCCTTAGCCAACCGCGACGTGTCACGTCCGCTGATCCGCATCGACGGCGTCGCCAAGACGTATCAGACGGCCGACGGTCCGGTCGAATCGCTGAAGCCGCTGACCTTCGAAATCAGGGAAGGCGAATTCATGGCGATCGTCGGGCCGTCGGGCTGCGGCAAGTCGACGCTGCTGAAGATGGTCGGCGGACTGCTTCCCGCCTCGGCGGGTGAGATCGCGCTGGACGGCAAGCGAGTCGAAGGCCCGCCCGATAATATCGGCATCGTGTTCCAGAGCCCGGTATTGCTCGCGTGGCGCACCGTGCTCGACAACGTGCTGCTGCAAATCGACATGCGCCGGTTGCCGCGAAGCCGATACATCGGCAAGGCGCGCGCGCTCCTCGACATGACAGGGCTCGGCGAGTTCGCAAGGAAGCTGCCGTGGCAACTCTCCGGTGGCATGCAACAGCGTGCATCAATTTGCCGCGCACTGGTGCATGATCCATCGGTGCTGCTGATGGACGAGCCGTTCGGCGCGCTCGATGCGATGACGCGCGAGAAGATGAATCTCGAGCTGCAGCGGATTTGGTACGAAACGCGCAAGACCGTGCTGTTCATCACGCACAGCATCCCGGAGGCGGTATTTCTCGCCGATCGCGTGCTCGTGATGACCGAACGGCCCGGCGCGATCGCCGCGATCTACGATGTCGCGCTGC
>DASPYC010000232.1:0-6883 GCA_035636955.1 Casimicrobiaceae bacterium | reverse complement strand
GGACGAAATGCCGCGTCTGTCCTGAGCGACGCGTTCAGCATTGCACGCGCATCGTCGACTTGTTCGGGAAGCACATTGATCAAGAACTGGTTCGGCGCATCGGGCGGGAGAGTCGCGCGCCAGTTGCGCATCAGATCGCCGCGGACGACGGTGAGCAACAGCAACGCCATCAGCCCAAGCGCAAGCGCGCCAATCTGCAGGCTGGACGCCAGCGCCCGCCGGCGCAGATTGGCCAATCCGAAGCGCCATGAGATCCCACGTTGCGGCAGACGTTTCAAGAGCGCGATCAACAACCACGCGATGAGGGTCGACGCGACGATCAAGAGCGCCACACCGCCGACCATGATCGCTCCGGCTTGTACTTCGCGCGCCTGCCATGCGATCAGCACGCCGATCACAAGGACGCCGGCCAAATACGCGAGCGCGCCGCCGACACGCGGGCGGGGCAAATCGCGGCGCAAGACACGCAGCGGCGGGACTTTTGCGAGCGCGACCAGCGGCGGCAGCGCGAAGCCGAACAGCAAGAGCATGCCCGTGATGAATGCCGCCAGCGCGGGTGGCCACGTCGGCGCCGGCAACCCGCCGGTGAATGCGCTCGACAGCAGCACGACGAGGAGCGCTTGTCCCCCCAGGGCCACGACCAGTCCGGCAACACAAGCCAGCGCGCCAAGAACGACAAACTGCGCGACGAACAGAACCAGTGTCTTCGCCATCGAGGCGCCGAAGCAACGCAGCATGGCCGCCGCATCGAGATGGCGACGCAAATATCGCGATGAGGCCAACGCGACGGCAACGGCGGCAAGCAACACGGCAACCAATGCGGCGAGACCAAGAAACTTCTCGGCGCGCTCGAGCGTCTGCCGCACTTCAGGACGCAAGTCGCGCACCGTTTCGATACGCTGACCTGCTGCGAGCTGCGACGTCAGCCACTCGCGATAACCTTCCAGCGCGCGTCCGTTACGCTCGGCCACGAGCAGCCGCCATGTCGCGCGATTGCCCGGTTGCAAAAGGTTGGTCGCCGCAATGTCATCGCGATTGAGCAGCAGCTTCGGACCCAGCGCAAACGCGAGACCGGCGATCTCCGGCTCCTGCAAGAAGATTGCGCCGACGTCGAGCGTTGCTTCGCCGACGGCGATCTTCGACCCGAGCACTGCCCCAAGGCGCTGCGCGAGCCGCGTATCGATCCAAACTTCACCCCGATTGGGAATGCCTGCGACGGGCCGGCCCTCGGGCAATTGGGTATCGGGCAGCGTAATCGCGCCACGCAATGGGTAACCCTGTGCGACCACTTTGACGTCGGCGAGCACGGGAGCATTCGCGCTCGACGCCGTCATCTGCACCATGCTGTTGAATCGGATCACCGGTGACACGGCGAGTCCGCGTCTTTGCGCTTCGGTCGCGTACGCGTCAGGTAACGCCCGATCGCCGGAAATCATGAGATCGGCACCGAGCAGAAGGTTGGCCTGTTCCGAGAGACCGAGCTTCACGCGGTCCGCGAAAAATCCGACGGTGCCGACGCTCGCCACGGCCAATACGAGCGCCGCGATCAACACGCGCAATTCACCCGCTCGCCAATCGCGCCCGAGCAACCGTAAGGCAAGTCGCAACGTGCTCAAAGGATCCCGACGCTTCTCATGCGGGTATCGTTGCCGTCGCGCGCTCGTCGCCGACGAGCCGTCCCGCGGACAACGACAGACGACGCACGCACCGCGAAGCGAGATCGACATCGTGGGTAACGAGAACCAATGTCGTACCATGCTCGCGATTGAGACGAAACATCAACTCGGCAATTTCCACGCCGGTGGCGCCATCCAGGTTGCCGGTTGGCTCATCGGCCATCAGCAATTTCGGCTCGCCGACAAACGCGCGCGCGATCGCGACGCGCTGTTGTTCGCCGCCGGAAAGCTGCCGAGGATAATGCCCGGTGCGTTTGCCTAGACCGACGCGATCGAGCCAGGTGCGCGCTCGTGTCGTTGCGTCGGCCGCATTGGCGAGCTCGAGCGGCAGCATGACGTTTTCGAGAGCCGTCAACGCCGGCAATAATTGGAACGACTGGAACACGAAGCCGAGCAGACGCGCGCGCAACGCCGCACGCGCATCCTCGCTCAGTGAGGAAAGCGTGGTGCCGTCGATGATGACATCGCCCGACGTCGGGCGATCAAGTCCGGCGAGTAGGCCAAGGAGTGTCGTCTTCCCCGAACCCGACGCGCCGACAATCGCCACGGCTGCGCCCGGCTCGACGTCGAAAGTGACGTTCTCCAGAATCGACAGCGGCTCATCGCCGCTTTGCACGATCTTGGTCAAGCCCTCGGCGCGAATGAGCGGCTGCATGGATGGGTGGGGAGCGTCTGACGCACGTGCGGGCTGCGCGTCAATTTCTCAAGCAGGACGTTTCAGCCGCGCGGGAACCGCAATGTTCTCGGCTTGTTCAAAGCCTTGGACGATTGTACGTTACCGGCCCGGCGAACATTCGAGCCGCGCACGCTAGAATCGTTCAATCCCCTTGGATCCGCGTTCTCGTGCCGCACACCCTTCTCCGCCTCCTTCTGTCATGGATCGCGCTCTGCATCACTGCGATGCCGTTGCGTGCCGCCGAAGCGCCTGTGCTCCTCGTCGTCGGCGATTCCATCTCGGCCGGCTACGGGCTGGCGGCCGGCGAAGGCTGGGTCACTTTGCTGAACGCGAAACTCAAGGCGGATGGATATGACTATCGAGTCGTCAATGCGTCGATCTCGGGCGATACCACGGCGGGTGGACGCGCACGACTGCCGCCGCTCCTGAAGCAGCAGCGACCCGCGGTCGTGGTCATCGAGCTCGGCGGCAACGATGCGCTCCGCGGTGGCGATCTCGCGACGGCGCGCGCGAATCTCGACGCGATGGTCGCGAGCGCACAAGCTGAAGGCGCAAAAGTACTGCTCGTCGGCATGCAGCTGCCGCCGAACTACGGTGCTGCGTATGTCCAGAGCTTTGGTGCGTTATTCAACGACGTCGCCAAGGCACGCAAAGCCGCCGTCGTTCCATTCCTGTTCAATGGATTTGGCGAGGACCTTTCGCTGTTTCAACCCGACCGCGTTCATCCGACTGCAGCCGCGCAATCGCGAATACTGACGAACGTGTGGCCGGCGCTCATTCCGCTGCTGCACAAATAATGAGCGCCGCCGCCTCGGCCTCCTTGGATCTGCGACGGGAATCGTTGCAGCCAGAGTCGGCCTCGTGTGACGACTCGCATTGGCCGTCGATCCCCGCGTCGCGGGGCCCCTCGCCGGCTGCTCGCGTCACTATCCCTCGGCGCGAATTGCTCCCCCTCAGGGGGCAGCGCAGCGGCTTCATTGACCACTGAGGCCGCAAGCGTGGGGGCACAAGAATGAATGCTCTGCTGCCACCGGGGCCGCCGCCGAGGCCCGATTGGAAAGTAGCGGTCGACGGGCTCGCGTCGTTCGCGGACTGCATCGATGTGCGCACGCCTGCCGAATTCGCCGAAGATCACGTGCCGGGCGCCGCGAACTGGCCGGTGTTGAGCAACGACGAGCGCGCGCGTGTCGGAACGATGTACGTCCAGGTTTCCGCGTTCGATGCGCGCAAGGTCGGCGCCGCGTTGGTCGCGCGCAACATCGCGCACATCGTCGAAACCCATGCGCGCGACAAACCGCGGGAATGGCAACCGATCGTCTATTGCTGGCGCGGCGGACAGCGGAGCCGCTCGCTCGTACACGTGCTCTGCGAGATCGGCTGGCGTGCGGCGCAGCTCGACGGTGGCTATCGCGCCTTTCGCAGGCACGTCGTTTCATCGCTGGCCGTGCGTCCGCAGCAATTCCGTTTTCGTCTCGTCAGCGGTCTCACCGGCTGCGGCAAATCGCGTTTGCTGGCCGCACTTGCCGCCGAGGGTGCGCAAGTGCTCGATCTCGAGCGGATCGCGCATCACCGCGGCTCACTGTTGGGCGACGTTCCCGGCGGGACCCAGCCGTCACAAAAATATTTCGAAAGCGAGCTCCTCGCTGTGCTTGCGTCGTTCGATCCATGGCGCGTCGTTTATGTCGAGTCGGAAAGCCGCAAGATCGGCGACGTACAACTTCCCGATGCACTGCTCGCGCACATGCGGATGTCGCCTTGTGTGCGCGTCGAAACGCCGACACCTTTACGCGTCGCGCTGCTCAAGGACGAGTACGAACACTTCCTGACTGCATTTGATGCGCTGTCGAATCGACTCGCCCGGCTATCGCCGCTCTACGGCAAGAAAACCGTTGAACGCTGGAACGCAAAGGCCACCAGCGGTGATTACGATGCATTGATCGCCGAACTGCTCTCGCTGCACTACGACCCGACCTATACTCGCTCGATCGCGCGAAACTTTCCGCGCCAAGCGGATGCCGCGATCGCAGAAGTTTCCGACATTTCTCCGGCCGGTTTTCGCGCGCTGGCCCGCGACGTCCTTGCGCGGACGGCGGAAAACGAAGCCGTCAGTGCATAGGAATCCCGATGAACAGCTACTCGTATCGAATTGTCAATGTTTTCGCCGAAGCACCACTCGAGGGCAACCCGCTTTGCGTGTTCGAGGACGGCCGCGGGCTCGATGACCCAACGATGCAGGCGCTTGCGTTGCAATTCAATTTGTCCGAAACGACGTTCCTGCTGCCCTCCGAGCGCGCGACTGCACGCGCGCGCATTTTCACGCCGACATTCGAGATGCCGTTTGCGGGCCATCCAACGCTCGGCAGCGCGCACGTCGTGCGCTCGCTCAAGAATGCCGGCGATGCGATCACGCTCGAGCTTCGCGCCGGCATCATTCCGGTGCAAGCCGAAGGCGATGTCTGGACGCTGCAAGCCAATCCGCCGAAACATCGCGCACCCACGGCGACCCGCGGCGAGCTTGCCACGATGCTGTCGCTAAACGTCGCCGATCTCGCCGACGCGCCGCCACTGTGGATCGACACCGGCAGCGAGCAATTGGTGATTCCACTCGCGTCGTTTGACGCCGTCAAGCGCGCAGCACCCAACGCGCAAGCATTGCAAGTTCACGGTAGCAATGGGACCCGTGCAATGGCGTACATCTTTGCGCGCGACGGCGATCGCGTGCTCGCGCGCTTCTTCTTCCCGAAGCACGGTGCCGTCATCGAGGATCCCGGCACCGGTTCGGCCTGCGCCAATCTCGGTGGATGGTTGCTTGTGACCGAAGCAAGCTTGCCGCAGCGCATCTCGATCGACCAGGGCGAGGCCGTCGGACGCCGTTGCCGTCTCGGCCTTGCAGTGACAAGCGATCGTCGCATTCACGTGTCCGGCCGCGTCGTCGAGCTGGGTCGTGGCACGCTTCGCTTTTGAGCGATGTAGGCTTTGTCCTGACGACGACACAACCGGTTACATTGCGGCCCGCGCGGCGGCGTCAACAGGAGCGCAGGCTCTCGCGTTGATGCAGGGGTTTGCTTCATGGGCCCATTGCGATGCCGCCTTCGGCGTTTGCTCCCGTTGCACGTGCGCTTTTTGCGACCGCGATCGCACTAGGGACACCACTCGCGATGGCGGTGCCGATGGGCGAGTCCGACGCCCGCCATCTGCTCGCTCGCACCGGGTTCGGACCGACGTCCGCCGAAGTCCGCACGTACGCTGCGCTCTCGCGCGACGATGCTATTGCAAAGTTGCTGGACGATGTACGCACGGCGCCGGCAAACCCGCCCCCCGCATGGGTAAGCGAATCCGGTCCGTTTCGTCGTCCCGGTCCGACGGCAGGCGCGGAAGAGCGCAAGGCGTTTCAGCAAAGGGAAACGCGGCGTGCCGTGGAATTACGCGGATGGTGGGTCCGAGAAATGCTGGTCACGCCATCGCCGCTCACCGAGCGGATGACGCTGTTCTGGCACAACCATTTCGTCTCGAGCGAACAGAAGGTGCGCGACGCGCGCCTCATGTATGCGCAGAACGCGACGTTTCGCGCGCAGGCAACGGGCAACTTCGCAACGCTGCTCCACGCCGTCGCGAAAGACCCGGCGATGGTCATTTATCTCGACAACGCGCAGAACCGCAAGGGAGCGCCCAACGAAAATTTCGCGCGCGAGGTCATGGAGCTATTCACGCTCGGCCAGGGTCATTACACCGAGCAGGACATCCAGGAAGCGGCGCGCGCGTTTACCGGCTGGGGCATTGATCGCGACAGCGGCACGTTCGCGTACCGGCCGCGGCTTCACGACGACGGCGAAAAGACCGTATTCGGCAAGCGTGGATACTTTGACGGCGGCGCCATTCTCGACCTCGTGCTCGAGCGGCGCGAGACCGCCGAGTTCATCGTCGCAAAGCTCTGGAGGGAATTCGTTTCGCCTGAACCCGATCGGCCGAGCGTCGAGCGCATCGCGCGGGCATTTCGGGCGTCGAAATACGATCTCAAGGTCGCGGTGCGAGGTCTGCTTGAAACGAACGCTTTCTGGGCGGCGGACAATCGCGGCACGCTCGTGAAAAGTCCTGTCGAGATTGTCGTCGGCAGCCTGCGGCAACTCGGCATTGCCTCGGACGACACGCTGCCGCTCGCGTTCGTCGTCGCAGGAATGGGACAGAACTTGTTCGCGCCGCCGAACGTCCGAGGATGGCCCGGCGGCGAAGTATGGATCAACAGCAACACATTGCTCGCGCGGAAGCAATTTCTCGATCGCATTGCGCGCAATGACGCCGGTGCGCCGCCACGCATGGCGGTCGCCACGATGGGTGAGCAACCACCGGACGCGAACGCCGATCCCACACCCATGATGGCAACGCGCGAAGCGACGGTCGGCGAGATCGATCGCGCAGCGCGCGTGGCGCGATCGATCGATCGGAGCACGCGCAATTTGCGCTTCGACGCCGCGCGTTGGGTCTCGGAGCGTGACGGGACGACACGCGACGAAAAGATGGATGCCGCCAAGCG
>DASPYC010000231.1:0-3032 GCA_035636955.1 Casimicrobiaceae bacterium | reverse complement strand
GCCACAGGAGCGTTGCTTCTGGCGGGCTGCGAACGCTTGTCGCAAAGCGAGTGGTTTCCGAAGGTGCTGGCCGCCGGCGAGAGACTCAGTGAAGCGGCGCAAACGCTCGTCACCGGACGCAAGGCGATGGCGCAGGAATTTTCGGAAGCTGACTTATCGCCGGCTTTTCGCAGCAACGGAACCGCCGAGCCCGACAGCGAGGCATACGAAGCCCTTGCCGCCAAAGGCTTCGCCGACTACAAGCTCGAGGTCGGCGGATTGGTCGCTTCGCCGCGAAGCTTTTCTCTCGCAGAATTGCGCGCGCTCGAATCGCGTACGCAAATCACGCGCCACGACTGTGTCGAAGGGTGGAGCGCGATCGGCAAGTGGAAGGGAGCGAAGCTCTCGGCAGTGCTCGATGCCGTCAAGGCTAAGCCGGAAGCCCGCTACGTCGTGTTTTATTGCGCCGATCCGATGGCGGACGACGGCACCGATCTGTACTACGAGAGCATCGACATGGACGATGCCTGGCATCCGCAGACGATCCTCGCGTACGAGTTGAACGGTGAAGCGCTGCCGATCAAGAATGGCGCCCCACTTCGGCTGCGTGTCGAGCGCCAATTGGGCTATAAGCACGCGAAGTACGTAATGAAGATCGAGCTCGTCGAAAGCTTCGCCCATATCGCCGGCGGCAACGGCGGCTACTGGGAGGATCAGGGCTATCAGTGGTACGCCGGCATCTGAACGGCACCTGCACGTCCCACGTTACGCTTCCTCATCCAGGCCGAGATAGATGGCCTGCACCTCGGCATTCGCGCGCACCTCCGCCGGCGTACCTTCGGCGATGATCGATCCGCGGTCGAGCACGATGACGCGATCGGCGAAGCCGAAGACCACATCCATATTGTGCTCGGTGAAAAGCACCGCGAGCCGATCGTGGCGCGCGAGGTCGACCGCCAGACGCATCAGCTCGCCCCGCATTGAATGCGCCATCCCGGCCGTGGGCTCATCCATCAGCAGCAGCGTGGGCTCGTTGGCGAGCGCCAGCGCGAGCTCGACCCGCTTGACGTCGCCGTACGTGAGCGTCGCACAGTGCCGGTTCGCCAACGCCGCGATGCCAGTGCGTGCGAGCAGCGCGTCCGCTCGATCGTGCCATGCGTCGGGTCGGCGCTCGAACAGCACGCCATCGCGCCGCGCGTGCGCCAACAGTGCGAGCTCCACATTTTCGCGCACGGTCATCGATGCGAACGTCGCGGCAACCTGGAACGTTCGGCTCACACCTTTGTGCGCGATTTGTCGTGGCGGCAGGCCATCGATCCGCTCACCATCAAGTCGGATGGAGCCCGAATCCGGCACGAGCTGTCCATTGATCAAGTTGAAAGATGTTGTCTTGCCCGCGCCATTGGGACCGATGAGCGCGATCAATTCGCCTGCCTGAACCGAAAACGAAATGTTGCGTACCGCTTGCACGCCATCGAACGCTTTCGAAAGACCTACGACTTCGAGCACTGCCTTCAATGGACCCCCACGCTTATCGTTTCCGCGTGAGACGCGCAAACGCACCTCCTACTCCCTGCGGAAAGGCAAGGATGAGGACGAGGATTCCGGCGCCGACGAACGCGCGCCAATATTCGGTTACTCGTGCGAGCGTGTCCTGAAGCCACGTGAATGCAGCGGCGCCGATCAGCGGTCCGAAGAGCGCATTCAATCCACCGAGCAAGACCATCACCAGGACGTCGATCGAGCGTGGAATGGCCAGCGTCTCCGGCGAGATGCTGCCCTTCGAAAAAGCAAACAGCGCGCCGGCAAAGCCGGCGAATGCGCCGGCGAGGATGAAGCCCTGCCATTGGCGCTTGCGAACATCGATGCCGATCGCGGCGGCACGTAACGGTGAATCGCGTGCGCCGCGCAGCGCGTGGCCGAACGGACCGTTCGCAATCGCAACGATCGCTGCACACGCAGCCCCGACCGTCACCAGCGTCAGCGCAAAGAAGCTGCGCCGGTCGGCAAACCATTCGCCGGGCCACACGCCGACGATGCCGTTCGATCCGCCGGTCACGCTGTCCCATTGAAAGGCGATGGACCAGACGATTTGCGCGAATGCCAGCGTCAGCATTGCGAGATAAACGCCGGCGAGCCGAACGCAGAACCAACCGAATACAAGCGCGGCGACCAGTGCGGCCAATGGCCCGAGCGCCAGTGCGCCGGCAAACGGCACGCCGTGCTTGATCGCCAACGAAGCAGCGTACGAACCGACACCGAAGTAGGCGGCGTGCCCAAACGATGTCATGCCGCCGGTCCCGGTCAGAAATTGCAGGCTTGCGGCGAACAGCGTTGCAATGAGTACATCGATTGCGAGCACGAGCGCGTAGTCGTCATTGACGAGCGGCAGCAACGCAAACGCGACGAAGATCGCAAGCGCAATCCAGCGATCGTGGCGTGTCGGCGCGGTGACGATCGCGCGATGTTCCGGAAGCGGTGTTGTCGGTGACATTGCCGGCGGCGTGCCCAGCAGGCCGTGAGGTCGCAACGCCAGCACGATCGCCATGACGACGAACTCCGCGACGAGCGTGAGCTTCGGAAAAGCAAAGGTGAAGTCACCGATGGACCCGGTCCCGAGCGCGATGCACAGTGCCTTGGCGAAGCCGATCAACAACGCCGCCAGAAACGCACCGGGAATCGAGCCGAGCCCGCCTACCACGGTCACGACGAAGGCGTCCGCGACCGTTGCGAGGTCCATCCCCAGGTTCGCCGGCTCGCGCGGCAGTTGCAGCGCGCCGGCCAATCCTGCGAGAAAACTGCCGAGCGCGAAGACCGCGGTGTACAGCGTGCCCTGATCGATGCCGAGTGCGCCGGTAAGCGTCCGATTTTCCGAAGCGGCTCGGATGACGACGCCGAAACGCGTGCGCGTGATGAGCCACGTCAGCGCAATCAGCACCACGGGTCCTACGCATATCAAGAACACGTCGTATTGCGGCACGGCGCGATCGAGAATTCGCAGCGTGCCGGAAAGACCCGGCGCGCGCGGACCCAGCAGATCCTCAGGACCCCAG
>DASPYC010000230.1:0-12512 GCA_035636955.1 Casimicrobiaceae bacterium | reverse complement strand
TCGCGCAATCCTTCCCGAAACGCGGCGAATGTCCGCTGCGACATCTCGGCGCTATCTTGCACGAGGTACCCTATTCGCGCTACTTTCTGCGCATGCTGCGCCTCGACGGCGAGCGGCGGGATGAGAAGTGCGCCTGCCACTGCGCCGACAAAAGTGCGCCGATCCATCACTGAATCACCCGAAGACAATTTGAAGTCCGGCGATACTACGCCCCCAGGGAGGTACTGCCGTTTCGGCGAACATCCGGTGTTAGCCGCCGAACGTCGATGACCGGCCGCTATGGAGCGCAATGCGCTATAACTGCAGTTGGAACGGCGCCCTACAGCAGGATGCTCAGACGTCCAAATTACGCACTGTGAGCGCGTTCGATTCGATGAACGCGCGACGCGGTTCGACTTCTTCGCCCATCAGCTTGGAGAAGATGTCTTCCGAGGCGACGACGTCTTCGATTTGCACCCTGAGTAAGCGTCGCACTTGGGGATCCATCGTCGTTTCCCAGAGCTGCTCGGGATTCATCTCGCCAAGACCCTTGTAGCGCTGGATCGCTACGCTGCTGCGGGCCTCGGCGAGAAGCCAATCGAGCCCGCTCTTGAACGACTTGACCGCCTGCTGCTTGTCGCCGCGGCGCACGACGGCGCCTGGAAGAATCAAATCCTCCAGCACATCGGCCGCTGTACGAATTTGTGCGGCATCGCCGGTGGCGAGAAAGTCGTTATCGATTGCGGTGACGTGCGGCGTGCCGTGGTGCGTACGAATGATCACGAGCCGGCGAATCTCTGTCGCGGCGTCGTAACGCGCTTCGACGTCGACTTCCGGATCCGCAATTGCGGCCGTCATTGCAGCGGCGCTCTCGTTTGCTGCCGCTTCACTATCAAGATCGATCTTGACGCCGTTCAACATCGCGCGGAGTGCAGCTGGCTCGATCGCGCGTGCCAGGCGCTCGATCACGGCTTCCGCCATCAGGTATTCGCGCGCGACGTTGCCGAATGATTCAGCGGCGAGCGGCGGAAGACCGGCACCTGGTGTGAGCTCGGCGCCTTTGAGCGCCACACGAAGCAAATGCTGCTTCAGCTCGTAGTCGTCCTTGAGGTACACCTCTTCCTTGCCTTGTTTCGCCTTGTACAGCGGTGGCTGCGCGATGTAGATGTGCCCCCGCTCGACCAGCTCCGGCATTTGTCGATAAAAGAACGTCAGCAGCAACGTGCGGATGTGCGAGCCATCGACGTCTGCGTCGGTCATGATGATGATGCGGTGATAGCGAAGCTTCGCGATGTCGAACGCGTCCTTGTCGTTGTGATCGTCGACTGCCTTGCCGATTCCCGCGCCGAGCGCAGTGATGAGCGTGACGATTTCCTGCGACCCCAGCACTTTTTCCATGCGCGCGCGCTCGACGTTCAGAATCTTGCCGCGCAGTGGCAGGATCGCCTGGAATTTGCGATCGCGGCCCTGTTTGGCCGAGCCGCCGGCGGAATCGCCTTCGACGAGATACAGCTCGCACCGCGAAGGATCACGTTCCTGGCAATCGGCAAGCTTGCCCGGAAGACCCATGCCGTCGAGTACACCCTTGCGTCGCGTCAACTCGCGCGCTTTGCGCGCCGCCTCGCGCGCCCGCGCGGCCTCGACGATCTTCGTGCAAATGATCTTGGCATCGACCGGGTGCTCCAGCAGGAACTCGGCGAGCTTGGCGGAGACGATCTCCTGGACGAGCGGCTGCACTTCGGAAGAGACGAGCTTGTCCTTCGTCTGCGACGAGAACTTGGGCTCCGGCACCTTGCACGACAGGACGCAGGTCAAGCCTTCGCGCATGTCATCGCCCGCGGTTTCGACCTTGGCCTTCTTCGCGATCTCCTCTTTTTCGATGTAATTGTTGAGCGTGCGCGTCATCGCTTGCCGAAGGCCGGTCAAATGGGTGCCGCCGTCGCGTTGCGGAATGTTGTTGGTGAAGCACTGCACCGACTCCGCATACGAGTCATTCCACTGCATGGCGATCTCGACAATGACGCCGTCCTTTTCACCGACCGCATGGAATATTCTGGGATGCAGCACGGCCTTGCTGCGGTTCATGTATTCGACGAATGCCTTGATGCCGCCGGTATATGCGAAGTTCTCGCTCGTCCCATCGCGCTGATCGGCGAGCTCGATCTTGACGCCGTTGTTCAGGAACGACAGCTCGCGAATGCGCTTCGCCAGAATTTCGGAGTGAAATTCGACGCGCCCGAATGTCGCAGGCGATGCCATGAAGTGAACCTCGGTGCCGCGCCGGTCCGTGGCTCCCGTCACGGCGAGGGGCATCACCGCGACGCCGTCGCGGAACTCCATCTGATGCACTTTCCCGTTGCGCCAAATGCGGAGCTTGAGCCAGCTCGACAGCGCATTGACCACCGACACGCCGACACCGTGAAGCCCACCCGAGACTTTGTAGCTGTTCTGGTCGAACTTGCCGCCGGCGTGAAGCTCCGTCATCACGATCTCCGCTGCCGAGCGGTGCAGCTCGTCGTCGTCCTTGATGTCGGTTGGGATGCCGCGGCCGTTGTCGACGACCGATATCGAGTTGTCGGCGTGGATGACGACCTTGATGTCGTCGCAGTAACCCGCCAACGCTTCGTCGATCGCGTTGTCGAGCACTTCGAACACCATGTGATGGAGTCCGGTGCCATCGGAGGTGTCACCGATGTACATGCCGGGCCGCTTGCGGACTGCTTCCAGCCCCTTCAGGATCTTGATGCTCGAAGAATCGTAATCGTCGCCGTTGCGCTGTGGTTGTGATTGTGGCTGTGCTGGGCTCATCGTTGCTTTCGCTGCTCGTGCTCTTTCATTGCGGGTACAGGGTGCCGTAGCCGACACGACTTGGTCGGCGATAGCTCATTTCACTTCCATTGATCAAATGCGCATCGGCATGACGACATACTTGTAGTCGTCACGGCCGGGCATCGTGATGAGCGCGCTGGAGTTGGCGTCGCCGAAGGCAAAGTTCACGCGGTCGCTGGAGAGATTCTGCAGTACATCCAATAAATAAGTGATGTTGAAGCCGATATCAAGCCCTTCGCCCTTGTAGGGGACTTCGAGCTGTTCCTCGGCCTCTTCCTGCTCGGTGTTCGTGCAGATGATCTTCAATTCGTCGGCGGTCAGCACCAAGCGAACGCCACGGAATTTTTCGTTGGACAGGATCGCCGCACGCTGCAACGCCGATAGCAATTCGCTCCGCGCGACCTCGAACATCCGCGAATGCCCGGCAGGGATCACGCGGTTGTAATCGGGAAATTTGCCGTCCACGACTTTCGACACCAGCTCGACATTGCCGAATCGAAAACGCACCTGATTCGCGAGAATGTCCAGCGTAACCGGATCATCCGCATCGGCAAGAAGCTTCGCCAATTCGAGCACTGTCTTGCGCGGCAGGATCACTTCCTGACGCGCGTAATCGCCCGCCACCGGAATACTGGCCCAGGAAAGACGATGGCCGTCCGTCGCAACCGCTTGCAGCGAGCCCTTGTCGATGACAAGCAGCATGCCGTTTAAGTAATACCGAATGTCCTGCTGCGCCATTGCGAATTCCGCGAGCTTGATGAGCGCGCGCAAATCCTTTTGCGGCAGCGAGAGCGTTTGCAGCTGTTCCTGGCCGAGGCTGATGCGCGGGTAGTCGGCGGCCGCAAGCGTCTGCAGGTTGAAGCGCGAGCGCCCAGCACGTACCGTCATGCGGCTTCCGGAGGCATCGACGTTCACCATTGCATCGTCGGGCAATGCGCGAAGCAACTCCTGCAACTTGCGCGCACCGACAGTCGTTGATTGCCCCTCTTTGCCCGCGAGCTCCGCTACCGCGGTGATCTGCATCTCGAGATCGGTTGCGGTGACATGCAAGTGTCCGTCTTTTTGTTCGAGCAGCACGTTCGCCAGAATCGGCAACGTATGCCTGCGCTCAACGATACCTGCCACAGCCTGCAGCGGCTTGAGTAGCGCGTCACGTGCCACTTGTTTTAATTGCATTGGTTAAGTAACTAATAACAGTTAATAGAGCGCGTCAAAAGCGGGGACATCTCGCGCAACCTCTCTTGCATCATCGACTTGCGCGGCGGCAAACCGGCGGGAAAACGGTTGAACGCGCCGTGGATCGTTTGGGGATGCTTTCGGGGGTTGCACCGGGACCTGACTAATCCACAAATTATACGGGGAAAACGGCTTTTTTTCCAGGAATATCAGCGATCAAAGCGCATCTGCGCCGTATCCGGGCGCCTTGGATTTGACATCCTTCTCCGGGCGTCAACTGCGCAATACCTGGAGCAGAAAATTGACGTCGTGATTCAAATCCGGGTGCGATTCGCGCAGCTTCGCGATCTGTCGGCACGCGTGCAGCACGGTCGTGTGATCGCGACCGCCAAAATTGCCGCCGATCTCGGGCAACGACTGTTGCGTCAACTCTTTGGCGAGCGCCATTGCGACCTGTCGCGGCCGGGCCACTGCGCGCGAACGCTTTTTCGAATGCATGTCGGACATGCGGATCTTGTAGTAGTCGGCGACCGTCTTCTGGATGTTCTCGATCGAGATCTGCCGATTTTGCACCGCAAGCAAATCACGCAGCGCGTCCTTCGCGAGCGCCAGATTGATCTCGCGGCCATGAAAACTTGCGAATGCCAGGATGCGCTTCAGCGCGCCCTCGAGTTCGCGTACGTTCGACCGGATGTGCTTGGCGACGAAGAACGCGACCTGTTCGTCCACGCGCATTCCTGCTGACGCCGCCTTAGCCAGCAGAATCGCCACGCGCATCTCGAGCTCCGGCGGCTCGAGCGCGACGGTCAAGCCCCACCCAAAGCGCGAAATCAAGCGCTCCTCGAAGCCCTCGATGGCCTTGGGATACTTGTCGCAGGTGATGACGACCTGCTTGTGCGCTTCGATCAGCGTATTGAACAGATAAAAGAACTCCTCCTGCGTGCGGTTCTTGCCGCCGAAGAACTGGATGTCGTCGATGAGGAGCAAGTCAAGCGAACGATAATGCCGCTTGAAGTCCTCGAAGGCCTTGTGCTGATATGCGCGCACGACGTCCGAGACGTAGGTCTCGGCGTGGATGTAGCGGATCTTGGCCGAAGGATTCTGTCCCTGAATATGATTGCCTATCGCCTGGATCATGTGCGTTTTTCCCAGGCCGACACCGCCATAGACGAAGAGCGGGTTGTAAGAAGTCGGATGATCGGCGACTTGCAACCCGGCGGCGCGAGCGAGTTGGTTGGCGCGGCCCGCGACGAACGTGTCAAACGTGAACGCCGGATTGAGTCCACCGACATCGGTCTTCCGAGTCGAGACGACCCGGGGCGCCGGAATACTCGCGGTCTCCGCGCTGGCCGCCAAGGTATCCACAGTTGGTCCCCCGTTCTGGGCGGGCGCAGGGAGCGCCGGCCGCGGCGTGGCCGACCCAGCAGCGATTCCCTCTGCGAGGGCAAAGTCGATGTTGACGGGCGTTCCGGTTGCCTGGCGCGCCAGCGCTTCAATCCGTGAGCCAAAGCGATCTTTCACCCATTGCAGCACGAAGCGGTTCGGCGCGGTAAGTTTGAGTCTTCCAGCGTCATCCGCGCAGGCAAGTGGACGGATCCACGTCGCAAATTGCTGCGGCGTGAGTTCCTGCTGAAAGGCGGCGAGACAAGCGGCCCAGGCCGGTGGTGTTGTGGCGATGCGCAAATGGGGACTCTATCCTTGCAGCCGTTTCCGGGGCGGGAACGGCTCGGGCGCTGTCACCTTTCTCTGCAGTCGGGAAGGTGTTCGCGCCCTTGCTGCGAAGCATTGTAGACGTGGCGGTTCGGGTTATCCACAAGGAAATCGGTGCGGACACGGTGACTCGATGAACCTGTGGCTGCTCGCGCTCCGGCGCAAAAGTGATTGCTCGCAACTGGTCGCTCGAAAGGTTGGCGGTTGACACATCGGATATTAACGCGCTCTAATGTAAGGCTTTTCGGCGACGTCAGATTTCCACCCGGATAAGCCTGCGTCACCGCTCCCCAAGCCCGAACACACGGCCTGGTCTTTCGAAGGCAGCCCACTTACAGCCATGAAACGCACATTTCAACCCTCGAAGCTTCGCCGCGCTCGGAACCACGGATTTCGTAGCCGCATGCAAACGGTCGGCGGGCGCAAAGTAATCGCCGCACGCCGCGCCAAGGGCCGCGCTCGGCTCTGCGTCTGACCGATCCCACGCCTGCACGCGCTCGCGGCAGCGGCCTTTATCGTCTTCGCGGCGCCGGCGCATTCGAAGCGGTTTTTCGCGCGGGCCGCCGAATCGATGGGCGCTTCCTTCAACTGGTCGCAGCACCCGCGGAGCGCTCGCCGGGGAGGATCGGCTACGTGATCGGAGCCAAGGCGATCCCGCGGTCGGTCGACCGCAATCGGCTGCGCAGACGACTGCGCGAAACGCTGCGTGCTGCACGCCCGGCCGTCGAAATCTACGACGTGATTGTCCGCGTCAAGCGCGCCGTCGCGAGGAACGAAATACTGGCGGCCGGGGCGGAGGGCGTGGTGCTGGTTGAAAAACTGCTGGCCGGTAAAGTCGCGTGAAGCTACTCCTTCTCTTGCTCCTGCGGGGTTACCAGTACGCCGTGCGACCGCTACTCGGGGCGAATTGCCGCTTCTATCCCAGTTGCTCGGATTATGCGAAGGATGCGATCGAGCGCCATGGCGCTTTGCGGGGCCTATGGCTCGCCGTTCGCCGCGTCGCCAAGTGCCATCCGTATCATCCCGGCGGTTTTGATCCGGTGCCATGAGTTCGGGCGGCCCCGGTGACGGCGGACTCCCCCGGTTCGTAACGCGAAGGCGATAACGTCCGCATGGACACGCAACGTCTGATCCTTTTTCTCATTTTTGCGTTCTCCGCGCTATTCCTCTGGGAGGCATGGCAGAAGGAGAACGCTCCGGCGCCGCCGCCACAATCCGTGAAGAACGCGACGAAATCCGCCGAGCTTCCGCCACCGTCTGCACCTACGCCGTCGGCGTCTCAAGCGCCAGTGCCCAGCGAATCCGGCGCGGCCGCAGGGCAAACGATCACGATCAAGACCGACTTGTACACGGCCGAAGTCGACACGGCCGGCGGCGTGATTACGCTCGTTGCGCTCGACAAGCACCACGACGCGCAAGACCCGAACAAGCCATATCTGGCACTGCAGAAAAATGCCGAGCGGACCTTCGTTGCGCAAGCCGGCCTGGTCGGCGAGGGAATGCCGAACCACCGCACCGTGTATCAGCCGCTGCCCGGTCCGCGCTCATTCGCCGCTGGCGAAGATACGCTCGAGCTCAAGTTGCAAGCCACCGGCGCGCACGGTGACAAGGTCACGCAAGTCCTGACGTTTCATCGCGGAACGTACGTCATCGACGTCGCATTTGACGTAACCAACAGTGGCAGCGTGCCGATCACGCCGGAGGCGTATTTTCAATTGATGCGCGATTCGAAACAGGCGGTCGCACAAAGCTCAATGGCGCCGGCGTCATTCGTCGGGCCGGTGATCTACAACGAGCAGGACAAATTCAAGAAAATCGAGTTTGGGGAAATCGACAAGGAAGCCGCCGATCCGTCGCGCAAGCCCGCGTACACGAAGAGCACGGACAACGGATGGATCGGGATGATCGAGCACTACTTCGTCGCCGCATGGCTGCCGCCGGACTCACCCAAATTCCAGCGACAGTTCTATACAACGAAGCTCGAGGGCGGTCTTTATACAGCGGGCGTACGCTATGCGGACGGCACGATAGCACCGGGCGCCACCGGCGCTGTGCATGCGAGTCTCTACGTCGGCCCGCAGGACCAGGAACAGCTCGGCAAGCTCGCGAAGGGCCTCGACCTTGTCGTCGACTACGGCATTTTCACAATCATTGCGGCCCCGCTTTTCTGGTTGCTCAAATGGCTGCACGGATTGCTGGGCAACTGGGGTTGGGCAATCATCGCGATGACGATCCTGATCAAGAGCGCGTTCTATCCGTTGAACCACGCAAGCGCTCGCTCGATGGCCAAGATGAAGGTCGTCGCGCCGAAAATGAAAGCGTTGCAGGAGCAGTACGCGAACGACAAGCAGCAGCTCCAGGTGAAGATGATGGAGCTCTATCGGCAGGAAAAAATAAATCCGCTCGGCGGGTGCTTGCCGATCGTCGTGCAGATTCCCGTCTTCATTGCGCTCTATTGGGTGCTTTTGTCTGCGGTGGAGCTGCGTCACGCGCCGTGGATCGGCTGGATTCACGATCTTTCCGCGCCCGATCCCTATTTCATTCTGCCGATCGTCTACGCTATCACCGCCTATCTGCAGGTAAAACTGTCGCCGACGCCCATCTCCGATCCAGTGCAGGCCAAGGTCATGCAGATCATGCCCGTAGCGTTTTCGGTCATGTTCCTGTTCTTTCCGTCCGGTCTCGTGTTGTACTGGCTTGTCAACAACTGCATCCAGATCTTCCAGCAGTGGCACATGAATCGCGTCATGGAAAAGGAAGCCGCGCTCGTGGCTGCACGGCGGCGCTGACGAGTCATTCGCGATCGCATTCGTGCGGCGCACTCTGCGGAACAAGCGTGACGATCCGTTCGCCGGCGTTTACGCCTACCACGATCGCCGCGATCGCCACGCCGCCGGGTCGTGGCGGCATCGGTATCGTTCGCGCATCGGGCGCTCATCTCGATCGCGTGATCGAAGGCCTCGTTGGAAGATCGCTTCGTCCCCGCGTCGCCACCGCAGTCACGTTTCACGATGCGAACGGCGCTCCAATCGACGTGGGCCTTGCGCTTTTTTTCCCCGCGCCCAACTCATACACCGGCGAGTCGGTTGTCGAATTCCATGGACACGGCAGTCCGGCGGCGTTGCGTCTCGTTCTGGCGCGCTGCGTCGAGCTCGGCGCGCAGCTTGCTGAGCCGGGCGAATTTACCAAACGCGCATTCCTGAACGGCAAGCTCGATCTCGCACAAGCCGAGAGCGTTGCTGATCTGATCGACGCAGCGACGACGACGGCGGCGCGCGCAGCGGCGAAGAGCTTGGTCGGCGAATTCTCGCGCGACATTCATTCGATCGTCGCGGCCGTGACCGATTTGCGGATGTATACAGAGGCGACGCTCGATTTTCCCGAGGAGGATATCGATTTCCTTCGCGCGCACGACACGAACGGACGTCTGGACTTGATCCGCTCAGATCTCGATCGGCTGCTATCCCGCGCGACGATCGGCACGTTGTTGCGCGAGGGCCTCACCGTTGCGCTTATCGGACGGCCGAATGTCGGCAAGTCGAGTCTCCTCAATCGCCTGGTACGCGAAGAGGCCGCGATTGTTACGCCGATTGCCGGTACGACGCGCGATACGATCGAGCGTCAAGTTGAGCTCGCCGGCATTCCGTTGACCGTCATCGACACTGCCGGCTTGAGGGATACGCGCGATGAAGTGGAGCACATCGGCATTGCCCGCGCGTGGGCAGCGGTCGAACGCGCAGACGTCGCGTTGCTGATCGTCGATGCGCGCGACGCTATCGATACGTTGGAAGCCGCTGACGTCGCACTCCTCGCCAGGTTGCACGCATCGTTGCCTCGCGTCGTTGTTCACAACAAATCCGATCTCGCCTCGGTGGCGCCGCATGCGGAAACGCGTTTGGTCGGCGAGGCTTCGCGTCGCCATATCTGGCTGTCGGCGCTGACGGGCGCAGGGCTCGAGCTGCTCGAAAAGGAAGTCATGTCGATCGTCGGCGCGCAGGGCACGACCGAGGACACGTTTCTTGCGCGCGAGCGGCATCTCATTGCTTTGAAAGAGGCTGCGGGGCATTTGCAAGTCGCTGCCGTCCATCTCGCGACATTGCCGCCGCCGATCGAACTGTTCGCCGAGGAATTGCGCAACGCACAACACGCACTCGGAACAATCACCGGCGAATTCACCGCTGACGATTTGCTCGGGGTCATTTTTTCGCGCTTTTGCATCGGGAAATGAAATCACGCGATAGCGAAATATTTTGTTGCGCCGCACATCTGCAAGTGCAAACTCGAGGTCGATCCAAAAGCGGTAAGGCCACTGGGCCGCTGCACCGCGTGCGCTAGTTCGGGAGCGATCCGCGTGATAAATTCGCACGTTCCACCGATCCATTGCGGATGGTTGAAACATTCCGCAACCGAAGGTGTCCGTTTCGAAATAAACCCATCCCAATCGAAATGAATCAACCTGAATCGTTTGTCACGCTCGCCGCGTCCGTTGGTGCGCCGAATTACGTGCGACACCCGCGTTTGCTCGGCTGGGTGCGCGAATTTGCCGCCGTCGCGCGTCCTGAGACGATCACATGGTGCGACGGCGGTGAGACGGAATACGAGCGCCTTTGCGCCGACATGGTCGCAAAGGGCACGTTGATCAAGTTGAATCCCGCGAAACGGCCGAACAGCTATCTCGCTTTGTCCGATCCGAGCGACGTCGCGCGCGTCGAAGACCGTACGTTCATCTGCAGCGAACGCGAGGACGATGCGGGTCCGACCAACAATTGGGTCGCGCCCGACGAAATGCGCCGGACGCTCCGTGGTCTTTTCGACGGATCGATGCGCGGACGTACGCTTTATGTTGTTCCGTTCTCGATGGGTCCCCTGGGTAGTCCGATCGCGCATATCGGCATCCAGTTGACGGATAGTCCGTATGTCGCGGCAAGCATGCGCATCATGACGCGTATGGGACGTGCCGTTTTTGATGTGCTCGGCACCGACGGCGCATTTGTTCCGTGCGTGCATTCGGTCGGTGCGCCGCTGGCAACCGGCGAGCGCGATGTCGCTTGGCCGTGCAATCGTGAGCACAAGTACATCGTTCACTTTCCCGAGACTCGCGAAATCTGGAGCTTCGGTTCCGGCTACGGCGGCAATGCGTTGCTCGGGAAGAAATGCTTGGCGTTACGCATCGCGTCGGTGATGGGGCGAGACGAAGGTTGGCTCGCTGAGCACATGCTGATTCTCGGCGTGTCGTCTCCGGAGGGCGAGAAACGCTACGTGGCCGCCGCGTTTCCAAGCGCGTGCGGCAAGACGAATTTCGCGATGTTGATTCCGCCGCGCGGTTTCGAAGGCTGGAAGGTCACGACGATCGGTGACGACATCGCGTGGATTAAGCCCGGCGCCGACGGATATTTCCACGCCATCAATCCGGAATCGGGTTACTTCGGTGTCGCGCCCGGCACGTCGTACGAATCGAATCCGAACGCGATGGAGACATTGCGGGCGAACGTCATCTTCACCAACGTTGCGCTGACCGACGACGGCGACGTGTGGTGGGAGGGTTTGACGAAAGAACCGCCCGCGCATCTGACCGACTGGCAGCGGCAATCGTGGACGCCCGGCTGTGGGCGCAAGGCCGCGCATCCCAATGCACGTTTCACGGTATCGGCCACCCAATGTCCATCACTCGATCCTGAATGGGACAACCCCGCGGGCGTGCCGATCTCTGCATTCATTTTCGGTGCGCGGCGCTCCGACACCATGCCGCTGGTCGTCGAAGCGCGCACTTGGGAAGAAGGTGTCTATAAAGCGGCGACAATGGGATCCGAAACGACGGCCGCAGCGGCAGGCGCCGTCGGCGAAGTCCGGCGCGATCCGTTCGCGATGCTGCCGTTCTGCGGCTACCACGTCGGCGATTACTTCCGGCATTGGCTCGCGATGGGCAAGGCCGTTGCGAAGCCGCCGCGCATTTTCAGTGTCAACTGGTTTCGAAAAAATCCGGCCGGCGGATTCGTCTGGCCCGGATTCGGCCACAACATGCGCGTGTTGCAATGGATCTTCCGCCGCTGCGGCGGGAAGGCAGACGCCGAAGAAACGGCACTCGGACTGATGCCGGCCTACGGGGATATCGACTGGAGCGGTATGGATTTCGACCCGGGGCGCTACGCGTTGATCACCCGTATCGACTGCAGCGAATGGACTCGGGAGCTTGAGTCACACGACGCACTGTTCGGTCGATTGGGGGACAAGCGGCCATCGGAATTGCAAGCGGAGCGGGAACGGCTCGGTGCGCGGCTTAAATAACACGCAAATAATAACAAAGACATAACATATTAATTATAATAAGTTATTCAATATAGGTCACAAGGCTTGTTTGACGGCGTCTCGCGTTGTGGCGCATCTGATCGATGACGTTGGCTCGCGCATTCGAGCGCCGGCGGCGCAATTCGCGAATCGAGCGCCTTGAGCAACCGTGACGCCGTTCAGCGATCACGATTTCAAACTGACCGATTAGGCGGTAATCCGGTCCGTCCGTCGATGCTTTTGCGGTTCTGACTCTCTAGGGTGCGCTTCTTGCACGATCGGTTTGTTCCGCGACGCGGGACAAATTCATGGACGACGATGGCGATGACCGCCATGCGGCGAAACTTGGGCTAATACTTAAGGGCGTCATTCTTGTGGCCCTGATTGCTTACGCGCTATGGATTTTGGTAAGCGCATTTTGATGTGATTTCGCGCCGCAAGCTCAAGCCCGGAAATTCACTGCCATCGGCGCGCCGGGACGCGTAGTCGCAAAGCCATTAGAAGGCAGTTAGCGCCTACTGTCCTCAACCGAC
>DASPYC010000229.1:0-4550 GCA_035636955.1 Casimicrobiaceae bacterium | reverse complement strand
CGCCGGATCAGGCCTGCCTAACATCGCGTTGCGCTTCGCGATCGCCTGCAGCGCTTCCGCGGATCGGCCGGTCACAATCAGAAGACCGATCGGCGCCCTGAAACTCGACGGATCGAGGGCAGCCGCCCGGTCGCTCGCCTCGAAAGCCGCTTGCCATTGCCATTGAACGAAAAGCGCGTTCTTGCGCGCATTCCACGCATTGGCGTCGCGGTCGTCGAGTGCCATCGCGCGCCGCGAATCGCGATCGATCTCGGCGAGCAATGCCTCGTTGCGTCCCGCGGCAAAGTCGGAAAAGTGCTCCGACCAGAGCGTATACATGTGCCCGATCCACGCCGCGACCAGCGTCGGATCGCGTTCGCGCGCCTGCTCGTAGAGCTTGCGCGCGGCCCGCGTCGTAGCGAGGTCCTCTTCGGTGAAAATCGTGTCAGCGCGCGCGATAAGACTCTGCGCATCGTTCGTGTCGAGGGGAAGCGCCGCGATACGCCGTCCTTCGGCGTTCTGGAACATCACGCGCGTTGCAGCCGTTACGCGTGCGACGAGAAGCTCGTGATCCTCGACGGCGCGGGCGCGCGCGATCGTCCGCCTCTCGCTGCCGAGCTCCTTTCCCGTCGTCGTGTCCGTCAGACGTGCATTGACTACGATGTCGTCGCCACTGCCGCGTACGTCTCCGGCGACAAGATAACGGACGTTCGCGTCTCGCGCTAACGCGCGCTCGTCAATCGGCTTGCCCTTCTCCGCGGCCGCACCGCTCGCAGCCGCGATCCGAGCGTCGCGCACGCTATTGGCAAGCGCGCGCGTTACGTCCCCGGTCAGCGAATCGGCGAGCGTGCCTAGCGCCGCGTCGCCAGTTGTGGCGCTGAATGGCAACACCATCAGCGATCGTGGTGGCGGCCCTGCGACTGCGGGAGATCCGCCGATGCCCGCTCTTTGCTGCCACAGCAGAATTCCGACTCCGATCATCGCCACAACGGCGATTGCGCCGCCGATCATTGCGATGCGGCGACCGGTGAATCGCTTTGTCGCTGAGGATTGCAGGCCCTCGGGCGACGCTTTCGCCGCCGATCCCTTGCCCAGCGCAACGCGGAACACGCGAATCGGTTTCGAGATGTTCTTGACGTGCTGCTCGCCGGAATCGACGAACTCGACACCCAGATCCTCGTGCACCTGTTCCCATATCGCCGACGCCACACAGATGCCGCCCGGTTGCGCCAGCGCCTCTAGCCGCGCCGCCACGTTGACGCCATCGCCGATGATGTCGTCCCCCTCGATAATGATGTCACCGAGGTTGATCCCGATCCTGAACTCGATGCGCTCGTCCGGTGCGACGTAGAGATTGCGCACGCCCATTTCGCGCTGGATCTCGACGGCGCAGCGCAGCGCGGAGGTCGCGCTCGCGAATTCGAGCAGCATGCCGTCCCCGGACGTCTTCACGGTCCGGCCGCCGTGTTCGGCAATCTTTGGAGCGATCAACTCTGAATGAAGCGCACGCAACCGCTCATGCGTGCCACCCTCGTCGCGCTCCATGAGACGCGAGTAGCCGGCAACGTCGGCGACGACCACTGCGACGAGCCTCCGGCTGACCGTCATCAGCACGCTCCGATCAATCGATCGCCTTGCCGATGTCCTCGACGACCTTCTTCGCGTCGCCGAAAACCATCATCGTCTTGTCCATATAGAACAGCGGATTGTCGAGACCGGCGTACCCCGCTGCCATCGACCGCTTGTTGACGATGACGTTGCGCGCCTTGAACGCTTCGAGGATCGGCATGCCGTAGATCGGGCTGCCCTTCTCTTCGGCCAGCGGATTGACGACGTCGTTGGCGCCGAGAATCAATGCGACATCGGTCGTGCCGAACTCGCCGTTGATGTCCTCCATCTCGAATACCTGATCGTACGGCACTTCCGCTTCCGCAAGCAGCACGTTCATGTGGCCCGGCATCCGGCCCGCGACGGGATGAATCGCGTAGCGGACGTTGACGCCCTGGGACCGAAGCTTGTCCACCATTTCCTTCACTGCATGCTGCGCGCGAGCGACGGCGAGGCCATAGCCCGGCACGATGATCACGCTCTCCGCATTGCTCATGAGGAACGCCGCGTCGTCGGCCGATCCGGTCTTGACGGTTTTCTGCTCGGCACCCTCGGCGACGGAGCCTGCAACGGCACCGAATCCGCCGAGAATCACGTTGAAGAACGAGCGGTTCATCGCCCTGCACATGATGTACGACAGGATCGCACCGGACGAGCCGACCAATGAGCCGGCGATGATAAGCATCGGATTGTTGAGCGAGAACCCGATGCCTGCCGCGGCCCAGCCCGAATAGCTGTTCAGCATCGAGATAACCACCGGCATGTCGGCGCCGCCGATCGGAATGATGATCAGTACCCCGAGGAGGAACGCGATCGCCGCCATGACGATGTAGGGCAGCCACTTGTGCTCGTCGGGCGAAAGGAAAAACCAGATGCCGAAGCCGATCATCGCGATGGCGAGTGCGAGATTCAGCCAATGCTGGCCGCGGAAGACGACAGATGCGCTACTGATTTTTCCGGACAGCTTGCCGAACGCAATGACCGAGCCGGAAAACGTAATCGCGCCGATAAATGTGCCAATGAACAGCTCGAGCTTGTTGCCGGTCGGAATGGGCACCGGCAGACTGAACGCGGCCGGGTCGTGAATCGCCGCAATCGCGATCAGCACGGCGGCCATCCCCACCAGCGAATGAAATGCCGCGACCAGCTCGGGCATCTGCGTCATCTGGACGCGCTTCGCGATCACTGCGCCGATGATGCCGCCGATCGCGATGCCGCCCAGGATGTAGCCGACGTTCTTGGTATGCGAAAAGACCAGCGCCAGCGTCACCAGCACCGCGATGGCCATTCCGATGATGCCGAGCACGTTGCCGCGCCGCGCCGTCGTCGGATGCGACAAGCCCTTCAACGCAAGGATGAAGCAGATCGACGCGATCAGGTACCAGAGTGCGACCTGATCGGCGCTCATTTCTTCTCCTGCGCCTTTGCCTTCGGTTCTTTCTTCTTGAACATCTCGAGCATTCGCTGCGTCACCAGAAATCCGCCGAATGCATTGATCGATGCCATCACCACCGCCGCAACGCCCACCCAGCCGCCCCAGTCGAATGCTGCGGGTCCCGCGGCGAGCATCGCGCCGACGAGGATGATCGCGGAAATGGCGTTCGTCACCGACATCAGCGGCGTATGCAGCGCAGGCGTGACGCTCCACACGACGTGATAGCCGACGAAAATCGCCAGCACGAAGATGATCAAATAAAAAACGATGGGGTCGACGGCGGCTGCCATTGCGAGCTCCTCGAAATTCTGCCGAGCATTTGCGTCACGTTCTTGGTACGACCTGCCCGTTGTCGCACACGAGCGTCGCCTTGACGATCTCGTCGTCGCGAGCAAGCGCGAACTCACCGGTTTTCAAGTTGAGCGAGAGCGCAAGAAAGTTGAGCACGTTGCGCGCATAGAGTGCCGACGCATCGGCGGCGACCAACGCCGGAAGATTCGTCGTGCCGATGATCTTGACGCCGTTCGCATCCACGACCTCGCCGGCCCGCGAGCCTTCGACATTGCCGCCCTGCTCGACGGCAAGATCGACGATCACCGAGCCGGGCTTCATTGTCGCAACCGTGTCAGCCTTGATGAGCTTCGGCGCGGGACGGCCGGGAATCAGCGCCGTCGTGATCAGGACGTCGACCAATTTGCAGCGCTCCGCGATGATGGATGCCTGGCGCGCCATCCACGCGGGCGGCATCGGCCGCGCATAGCCGCCCACACCTTCAGCGATTTGGCGCTCTTCGTCGGTCTCATACGGCACGTCGACCCACTTCGCGCCCAGCGATTCGACCTGGTCCTTGACCGATGGCCGGACGTCTGACGCTTCGATCACCGCACCCAATCGCTTCGCGGTGGCGATTGCCTGCAATCCCGCGACGCCGACACCGAGAATCAATGCCCGCGCCGCTTTGACCGTACCGGCCGCCGTCATCAGCATCGGCATGAATTTCCGGTATTCGTTCGCGGCCATGATGACCGCCTTGTAGCCGGCAATGTTCGCCTGCGACGAAAGCACGTCCATCGACTGTGCGCGTGTGATTCGCGGCAGCCATTCGAGCGCGAACCCGGTGATGCCCGCGTCGGCCAACGCCTGCACGCCGGCAGCATCGAACGGGTCGAGCAATCCGACGACCGACGCGCCGCGTTTCAGATGCGTGAGCTCGTCGCCGCGCGGCGCCCGAACCTTGAGCACGAGATCGCTGCCAAGCGCATCGGATGCCGTTCCAATCGTTGCGCCGGCATCGACATATGCGCCGTCCGCCACGCTGCTGGCCATCCCCGCGCTCGTCTCGACGACGACGGCGTGCTGGCCGCTCGCCATCATCTTCTTGACGGTCTCCGGAGTGGCGGCGACACGCGTTTCACCTGCACGCGTCTCGCGCGGAATGCCGATTTGCATGGCGCTTGTCCCCTACCGTTCGCCGCCGATGGTCGCGGCTACCCGGCGGTTTTCTTCCGTGACTTTGTTCTATCCTGCC
>DASPYC010000228.1:0-3752 GCA_035636955.1 Casimicrobiaceae bacterium | reverse complement strand
CCTGTCACCGCGATCCCGGCAGCGCCCGCCGTGTTATGAATGACGTTGTGATGGATGTGATTGTCGTGCGCACGCAGCAGCATGATCCCGGTGCACACGTTGCGAATTTCGAGGCCCGAGATTTCCACGTTACCCGAGTCGACGACGGAGAGCGCGGCGCCGTTGAGATTGCGCGTGTTGATGCCGAATCCGCCGCCCGTTCCGGGACAGGATTGTTGATTGTTTCCATCGACGAAGTTGCCGCCGTCGATGACGACGTCGGGCGAATCATGCTGACCGACCTGCCGCTTCAGACCCACGACGGTGGCGGGCCCTTTGATCGGCGGCAGAATCGAATTCAGCTGGATGACCCACGGGACCTCGGGACTTCCCGTCGGAACGATCTGGATTCGGTGTCCGCCCGGATGGGCATTGTTCTCGAGAATCGCCCAGCGCAGCGTGTGCGGCGATCCATCATCGGTGGTTTTGTTGACGAGGAACGTGTCGCTGTTGGCTGTCAATGGCGCGTACGCGATCACGCCCCCCAAGAGCACTGTCGGGATCCGCATATCTCCTCCTGGCTGATTGTCGTGCGAATCTGCGACGCGCGGGAAACCGCGTCAATCAGCCAAACACCTACGCGCGCACGGCTCACCGTCCGTTGAGCGCATAGATTCGTTCGGCAAGGCGGATCGTCTCCAGATTGTCGTGGGCATCCGTCTCGAACGGCGCATCGGACACCAACGCGTCGATAAAGTGGCCGATGGCAGCGTCGTAGGAGCCCTGGTAGCAGGCGGCAAGATCGAACTGCTCGTCGCGCTCGAAATGACCAGCCGCTGTGAGACGACCATCCGAGAGCGCGATGGTGCCGCGATCGCCCAACAGCTCCATGCGATCGACGAACACTGTCGGATGTCCGTGAGCTGCCATGTTCCCGAGCAGCAAGACTGGCGCGTCTTTCGCAGTCTTCAGCATGATCATCGCGTGGTCCTCGCCGATCAGTTCGGGTGATATCTGGCCGATCCGCGCAGCGTCGATGGTGAGCGGACCCAACAAAAAACGCAGCGTATCGAGATGATGGATCAGCACCTCCATCACGAGCATCCGATCGAGCGTGCGAAGAAACGGTTGTCGCTCGAGCGCTGGACACTTTCCTGCAGCATCGGGGACCAATCCGGAGCTCAGCAACGTCATTCGCGCTTGCTTGATATCCCCGGCCACGCCGTCGTCCAGCCATCGCCGCGCCTCGCGGTAATAGCGGCGGAACCGCCAGTTTTCATGGATCATCAAGCGCGTGCGCTGGCCAACCTGCAAGACGAGCTTCTCGGCCTCTGCCAGCGTCGGCGCGATCGGCTTCTGGCAGAGCACCGGAATGCCGCGTTCCGCTGCGAGCAAAACGGGCTCGACATGCGCGCCACGCGGTGTCGCGACATCGATCGCGTCCACGTCGACATTTGCTAGCAGTGTTTCGGCATCGGCAAACGTGCGCGCAATGTCGAATTCGCGCGCGCGCTCCTGTGCGCGATGGACCATGGGATCGGCGATCGCCACGACTTTGGCGCGCCGTTGCTCACCGCGCCAGCTCACGAGGTGATGCTGTGTGACCCAGCCCGCCCCGATCATGCCAACGCGGAGCATCAGTCGACCGCGCGTGGGGAGCAACCGGTTCGTCGGTTCATGCGGGTCCTCCGTTAGCGCGCAAGTGGTCTTTGTTGTTCGGATTACAGCATCGCGGTCGGCAAATGGTCAATAATCGTGGTCAATAATCGCTCGTTTGGCAATTCAACAACGCGACCTATCGCAGGGGAACGACGTGGCCCAAGGCATGCGCAAAGGCCTCACCAGCTACGGTGACCCGGAATTTTCGCTGTTTTTGCGGAAGGCCTTCATCAAGGCGATGGGGCATTCGGACGAAGCGCTTTCGCGTCCGATCATCGGCATCGCCAATACATCGAGCGACTACAACCCGTGTCACGGCAATGTTGCGGCGCTGATCGAGGCAGTGAAGCGCGGCGTGCTGATGGCCGGCGGTCTTCCGATGGCGTTTCCGACGATTTCCATCCACGAATCGTTTGCGCATCCGACCAGCATGTTCCTGCGCAACCTCATGTCGATGGACACCGAAGAAATGATCCGCGCGCAGCCGATGGACGCGGTGGTGTTGATCGGCGGATGCGACAAGACGATCCCCGCGCAATTGATGGCGGCAGCCAGTGTCGACGTGCCGGCGATCGTCTTGCCTACGGGTCCGATGCTCGTGGGGCACTACAAGGGCGAAGTTCTCGGTGCATGCAGCGATTGCCGGCGCTTCTGGGGACAGCATCGCGCGGGCAAGCTTGACGTGATCGAAGTAAATCGCCTCACCGAGAGATTGGCACCGACGATCGGGACTTGCATGGTGATGGGTACCGCAAGCTCGATGGCGTGCATCGCGGAAGCGCTGGGAATCGCACTTCCCGGCAGCGCCTCCATACCAGCCATGCATGCCGATCGCGTTCGCGTGGCCGAGGCGTCAGGACGCACGGCCACTGAAATGGCACAACGCGGACCCCGACCCGCCGACCTGTTGACGCCAGCCGCGTTCAACAACGCACTGACCGTGTTGCAGGCCTTGGGCGGTTCGACCAACGCGTTGGTGCACTTGTCAGCGATCGCCGGCCGACGCGGCATTGCGATCGACCTCGATGCGTTCGATCAAATCGGACGCAAGGTGCCGGTGCTGGTGGATTTGAAACCTTCGGGACAGCATTACATGGAGGACTTTCATCATGCGGGCGGCATGCCTCGCCTGTTGCGCGAAATTGCCCAACATCTGGATCTGTCGACACCCGTTGTGAGCGGTGGGACGCTTGCTGACTACGTTGCTGCCGTCGAGGACGTTCCCGGCCAGCAGGTGATCCGCTCGCTCGCGAATCCATTGAGCGCAAGCGGCGGCATCGCCGTGTTGCGCGGCAATCTTGCACCGCGTGGTGCGGTCATCAAACATTCCGCGGCCACACCTGCATTGCTGCAGCACGAAGGTCGCGCAGTGGTCTTCGACGATCTAGAAGACCTCTCAGCGCGCATCGACGACCCAATGCTCGACGTACTCGCCGACGACGTTTTGGTATTGCGCAACGCGGGACCAAAGGGGGGAGCGGGCATGCCGGAAGCCGGCTATCTGCCGATCCCGAAAAAGCTGGCGCGCGAGGGCGTCAACGACATGCTGCGCATTTCGGACGCGCGAATGAGCGGCACGGCGTTCGGCACGATCGTCCTGCACATCACTCCCGAGTCCGCGGTGGGCGGCCCGCTCGCGTGTGTTCGCAATGGCGATCGGATCCGACTGGACGTCGCCACTCGACGAATCGATCTACTCATCGACGAAAACGAGATGGCGGCACGTATGCGCGATATCCCGGCCGCGGCCCCGTCGCCGACGCGTGGCTATGCAGCGCTGTTTCACCGTGAAGTGCTGCAAGCCGACGAAGGCTGCGATTTCCAATTCATGCGGCCGAAACCATGACCGACCATCGTTAGTCGACGCGTGTGGAGGGTTCTTCCAGCACGCGGCCGCGCGTGGCAATCACTTGTGAATAGAAGCGCGCGCTGTCCTTCGGCGTGCGTTTCTGATTTTCGAAGTTGACATGCACGATGCCGAAGCGCTTCGAGTATCCATGCGACCACTCGAAATTATCAAGCAGCGACCACGCGAAGTAACCCTGTAGATCGACGCCGGCCTCGCGCGCCGCGTGAAGAGCCGCGACATGCTGGCGCATATAGTCGACGCGCAA
>DASPYC010000227.1:0-8115 GCA_035636955.1 Casimicrobiaceae bacterium | reverse complement strand
CCTCCACCGCCCCAGCCGCCGCCACCGATCGGAATCCAGCCGCCGCCACGACGGCCGATGCCTCCGGTGGCACCGAACATCAGCATGATCACGAAGCCGACGATTGCCGCGAACAACCCAACCAGCAACGAGCCGCCAATGATCCACGCGGCGGCGCCGACGACACCGCCGCCGACCGTCGAACCGAGAACTTTGCCGAAGATGCGCGCAAGGATTCCTCCGATCACCGGCACAACGACGAGCAGAATGATCAGCAGCGTTCCAAAATCAAAGCCGCCAAAACCTCTACGCGTTTTCTGCTGTTCCTTGACGGCGGGCAGCGGCTCGCCCTTCCCGACGACGCTGATCACGCGTTCAACACCGGCGTTGATGCCGGCCGCGAATTGATTCTGGCGGAACAATGGCGTGACCGTCTCGGCGATGATCCGTCGCGACGTGGCGTCGGTCAGCACACCCTCGAGCCCATAGCCGACTTCGAGCCGCAGCTTGCGATCGTCCTTCGCGATCAGGAACAGCACGCCGTTGTCTTGTCCCTTTCGTCCGATCTTCCACGCTTCGGCGACTCGAATCGAATAGGCTTCGATGGGCTCCGGTTTTGTCGACGGGACGATGAGCACCACCATCTGGTTGCCGGTGTCGCGTTCCCACGCGGCCAGCTTGCCTTCGAGCGTCTGCTGATCCGACGGCGACAACGTGTTCGTAAGGTCGGTGACGCGCGCATGAAGCGGCGGAATCGGCGCGAGACCGTCGGAACCGGTCTCCCATCCTTGTGCCGCCGCAGACGTTGCGACGACGAGCGCGCACGCGGTCAACAAGCGTGCAAGGCCGAGAAACCGGAAAGAAGGCAAAAAAGCCAACATGATGGGGGCGATGGGGCCGCGCGCTTTCATGCGCCGGCCCCTTGGTCGAATGTGCCCGCGGGGGCGAGCGCGCGGGCTTAGTAGCCCTTCTTAGGTAGATCGGCCGCCGGATCGGGGGTTGCGCTGGCGGTCTTGGGCTCGCTGGGAATCGCGCTCGTCTTCGGCGGAGGCGGCGTTGCCGGCGCACCCGGCTGCTTGCCGAAATCCACTTTCGGCGGCGTGCTGACCGCCGCCTCGTCCGCAACGCTGAAGTTGGGCTTGACGTCCATCTTGAACATCATCGCCGTCAGGTTCGTCGGAAACTGGCGTACCGTTGTGTTGAAGTCCTGCACCGATTTGATGTAGCGGTTGCGTGCGACGGCGATCCGGTTTTCCGTTCCCTCGAGCTGCGATTGCAGGTCGCGAAACAGCGCATCGGACTTGAGCTGCGGATAATTCTCCGCGACAAGCAAAAGACGCGACAACGCGCCCTGCAGCTGATTCTGTGCGGCGACGAATTTCTGAAATGCGACAGGATCGTTGATGAGCTCGGGCGTAGCCTTGATCGAGCCGACGTTCGCGCGCGCGTTCGTGACTTCGGTCAACACCGTCTGCTCCTGCGCGGCATACCCCCTAACGGTATTGACCAGGTTCGGAACCAGGTCCGCGCGGCGTTGATACTGATTCAGCACCTCGGACCACGAGGCCTTGATTCCTTCATCCTGTCGCTGCAGGTCGTTGTAGCCGCAACCCGAGAGCGACAGCGCCAGGAAAGCAGCGCAAAGAACGGCAATTTTTCTCATCTTGGGTCTCTCCGTCCGGTTAATACGCGGGTCAAACTCCCGCGCAAACAATGTGCGGCCACGGAAGGCGGCGCGCAAGTGTACAGCGATGAATTGTTGCGACTGAGCACTAGCCCTGCGCGGACAGCGTACGCCGGGCGAACAAAAGATCCTCCCAAGCCTTCGCCTTGTCCGGAAGATTGCGCAAGAGATAGGCGGGATGATAGGTGACGACAAGGGGCACGCCGCAATAACGATGGACGCGACCCCGCAGGCTTGCAATCGACGCGTCGATGTTGAGGAGCGTGGTTGCGGCGCTTTTGCCCAACGCAACGATCACTTTGGGCGCCACCAACGCGATCTGCCGGTCGAGATACGGCCGACAGGCTTCCGCCTCCAATGGCGTCGGCGTCCGATTGCTGGGAGGACGACATTTCAGGACGTTGGCGATGTACACATTCCGTCCACGCGCGAGGTTAAGTGCGGCCAGCATGTTGTCGAGGAGCCGTCCGGCTTGGCCGACGAAGGGCTCGCCCTTGGCATCTTCTTCGGCGCCCGGCGCTTCGCCCACGAAGAGCCACTGCGCGTGCACGTCGCCGACACCGGGGACCGATTTGTTGCGCGATCGGCACAGCTCGCATGCGACGCACGCATCGACGTCGGCGGCGAACGCTTGCCACGACAGCGCGGCAATCCGTTCCGAGCGAAGCGTCGCGGGCACCGATACTTCGACAATCTGCGCAGTCGATGAAGACGGCGCCCAGAAGTCGGCACGCCGCCGCCAAACCGGCCAAAGGCCCAGTCCATCGAGTATCTCGTTACGCGTCGCCATCGTTGTCACGCCGAACGCGGCCACAGCGGTTTGAGCGCGCGTCGCATCACCAGCGCATCCTCGCGCGCGAGACCGGGCGACACCGGCGGATAGTAATCATTGCGTCTCGCAATCGGCGCGAAGCCGGCGCCTTCGTAGAGCATGATCGCCGCGACGTTCGATACGCGCACCTCCAGAAAGCATTGCTCGGCGCCGAACTGCCGCGCGTCGTCCAAGAACTGCAGCAGCAGCGCTCGGCCGAATCCTTGCCGGCGCGCGTCGGGAACGACCGAGATGTTAAGGATCTGCGCTTCTCCCGGCGCGAGCATCAAGATACCGTATGCGACGATGCGGCATTCGCGTTCCGCGACGCGGGTCGAATAGCCGGCCGCGAGCGCGTCGCGAAAGTTACCGAGCGTCCAAGGCGCCGCGTGAATCTGCGCTTCCAGCGCCGCAACGTAGGCGAGGTCGTCGCCGGCGAGCGGACGCCAGATGACGCGAGCGGAGGGCGGTTGGGAGGGTAACGTCGCCACGGCGTCAAAGGCGTATGCCGGCGTTGCGTTCCGCCGTCGTCAAAGCGACGCGCTGGCGAATATACAGCGGTCGCGCTTGGCTCGCCGGAACGCCTTGTCCTCTTTCGAATAACGGAAACGCGAGCTCGCCGATCGCACGCGCGGTCGGAAGGGTGTTGGCGCGCGCGCGGACAACGCCGGGCAGCGATGCGAGCTCGACACAGGCCGCGAAGCCGTCGCCTTCGCCGTCCCACACGCCCTCGGGGGCCTGTACATCGGCGGGCTTGATCACCGCAGGCTCGCGCTCGACACGCCAGCCACCGTTGTCGTCGCGAACGTAAAACGCGAGATAGACTTCGCGCATCCGCGCATCGAGACAGGCGAACACTCGCGTGGCTCCGTGATCGCGCCACGCTCCCTGCGCCAACGCGAGCAACGTCGGAATGGCTACAACCGGCAACTGCGCGCCGAGCGCCAAGCCCTGCGCGACGCTGCACGCGATTCGCACGCCGGTGAATGCGCCGGGACCCGCACCGAACGCGATGCCATCGAGGTCCGCGAGCCGCCATCCGGCATCGGTCAACACGGTGTCGATCGCGGGCAGAATGCGCTCCGAGTTTGCGGACCCTGCGCGCTCGAGATGCGTAGACCACGACGCGCCGTCGCCCGCGGCAACCGACAGCCATTCAGTCGAAGTGTCGAACGAAAGTATCCGCATCACGCAATTCTACATTTGCGCAGCCGGACGGACGCGCGCCGAGGGGTAAAATTGTCCGTTTTAACGCGAGCATGATGAGTACCTCCGTCACGATCGAATCGCTCGATCAGGAAGGCCGCGGCATCGCGCGCGTTGACGGCAAGGCGGTATTCGTCGAGGGCGCGCTTCCGGGCGAGCAAGTCCGCATCGAGACGCTGAAGAAGAAACCGGCCTACGAGATTGCGCGCGTCGTCGCGATCGACAAAGCCAACGCATCTCGCGTGACGCCGCGCTGTCCCCATTTCGGCGTCTGCGGCGGATGCACGTTGCAGCATGCAGATCCCGCACTGCAGGTCGCCGCGAAACAACGGACGCTGGAAGACGCGCTCGAGCGGATCGGCCGCGTAAAGCCGGAAACGCTGCTACCGCCAATCGCCGGTCCCGCGTGGGGTTATCGCCAACGCGCCCGCCTTTCCGTGCGTCATGTGCCGAAGAAAGGGGGCGTACTCGTCGGCTTTCACGAGCGCAAATCGAGCTACGTTGCCGACATGCGCGAATGTCATGTGCTGCCAAAGCACGTCTCGGATTTGCTGCCCGCTTTGCGCACATTGATCGCGTCATTGACGATTCGCGATCGGCTGCCTCAGATCGAAGTTGCGGTCGGCGAGCGGCTTCCTGCGGTCGAGATCGGTCTATCGCCGCCGGCGACTGTGTACGCCCTCGTGCTTCGTGTCCTCGATCTCCCCTCGGCGACCGACGAAGCGAAGCTCGTCGCGTTCGCGGATATGCACGGCGTCGAGCTCTGGCTCCAGCCGGGAGGTCCGAACACGGTTGCGCCATTTCATCCGCGCCACGCCACGCTTGCGTACACGCTACCGGAGTTCGACGTCGCGGTCCCGTTCTTGCCGACGGATTTCACGCAGGTCAATGCCGAAGTGAATCGTGTGCTGGTGCGGCGGGCCATCGCGCTGCTCGGTCCCGTTGCCGGTGAGCGCATCGGCGATTTCTTCTCGGGCTTGGGCAATTTCTCGCTGCCGATCGCACGCAGCGGCGCGCAGGTTTTAGGCGTCGAATGCAACACTGCGCTGGTCAAACGAGCGCAAGCCAACGCAATGCGCAACGGCCTCGCCAACGAAGCGACGTTTGTCGTCGCCAACCTCTTTGCCGCCACCCATGAATCGGTCGCCGGATTCGGACGAATCGATCGCGCATTGATCGACCCGCCGCGCGAAGGCGCGATCGAGCTCGTCAAGGCGTTGCCGCAGCGCGACGACGAGGCGTTCCTCAGGCGGATCGTTTACGTCTCATGCAATCCCGCCACGCTCGCGCGCGATGCTGCAGTGCTGGTCAACGAGCGCGGCTATCGACTCGCCGCGGCCGGCATCGTCAACATGTTTCCGCACACCGCGCACGTCGAATCGATCGCGGTGTTCGATCCGTAGAGCGGTCAAATCTGGCCGGAAAGGACCGTGCACGCTCACAAAGCGTCGGATGGTTCCGACACTGGAGCGGCCTAGGTTTCGGAAGACCTTCCGAGCGCTTCCTCGATCACATGCGTCAGAACCTTAAAGTCGTAGGGTTTCAGCATGGCGATTGCGCCCTCCTGAATCGCCTCGTCGGCCGCTTCTGAATCTCCGGTTACGAAGGCGATTTTTAGTTCCGGATGGCGCTGTCGTGCGATGGCGCGAAATGCGATGCCACCCATGCCCGGCAAGCGGATGTCACAGAGTACGAGCGAAACATCGTTCCGCTGATCGAGCGCGAGCAAAGCTTCTTCACCGGAAACCGCAGTAATAATCTCGTACCCCATGATGGCCACCACGCCGGCCAGAGTTTCCCGGTTGTCGGGGTTGTCTTCGACAAGAAGAATCGCAGGCATTGCCAGATTGGTGACCGATTCGCGAAGGGGATGCAGACCCGATCGTGGCGACTATTAGACCACGCTTGCGGCGCCGCCTTTCTCGTCGAACCGATCTCCGCCGCATGCTCGGTCGTTACGGCGTCGCGCCCCTGCGGCATCGTTGTCTGGCCTTACGAGTTTGAACTTGCGCGTCCTGGCGAGGTTTCTCTGACGCCTCGCGATGACATAATGTCCTCTAGCGTGGGTCACAACTCGGACGAAGGTGTCCCCACAATGCTCAGTTTCCTCAGGCGGCAAACGGAATCTCCGCGGATCGGACAAATCCGGTTGCTTAATCTGTTTGCCACGCTCAACCAAAGAGAGTTGCGGATCATCGATGACCTGCTTCACGACAGGCATTACCTCAAGGACGAGGTTGTGTTCGATCAGGGAGAAGAGGGCCAGGCACTCTACGTCGTTCTTAGTGGGAAGGTATTGATTTGTCGACAAGGACAGCCCGTGACCGGCCGGATTGCCCAGATTCCGGCCGGCGCACTTTTCGGCGAGCTCGCCCTACTCGATGGCGCGCCACGCGTGGCGCAGGCGCGCGCTGCCGAGGACTGCGTGCTGGCCGCACTTTCTCGCGCAGACTTCACGCGCTTGGTGGAGACACACGGTAGGGTCGCCTCCAAGATCGCGTTGCAGCTCGCGCGTGACCTGGGCCAAAAGCTTGTGGCAGTTAACGCCGCGATGGAGACGCGACCCCTTTGAAGGACGCCTCCCGTACGTCAGGGCCAACGATTTGGCTTGTGACAATCGGCATCACCACGATCCTTCTGGTCGTGGCCACGAAAGCACTGTGGCTGGTGGTGCCCATTCTGCTGGCGATCATTCTGTATTACATCCTTCTTCCGATCGTGCACCGCTTGATCGTCTTCGGCGTGGGGCGAGAAGCCGCCGCCGCGTTAGTCGCCGGCGGGGTCACCTTGCTCGCGGTCGGCATCATGATTCCGCTGCTACCCTGGCTTGCTGGCCAGTCGGTCGCGGGAGGCGAGACGCTTTACCGTTACCTAGAGGGCGGCCGCGTGCTCATCGAACGGACGCTTGTGACGCTCGAGTCGGAGTTCGACTTTCTGAAACGGATCGGTTTCCATGCGGAGATGAGCAGGAGAGCAGCCGAGTTCGGCGATACATTTGTGCAGAGGCAATTGAGCGAGGCGCTGAGCGGTGCCGCGGTCTGGCTGCCGTCGTTGTTGCTCGCGCCGTTCTTCGCGTTCTTCTTCCTACGCGACGGCCGTCGCTTCCTGAAACTCCTGATCAGGGAAGTGCCCAACGCTTTCTTCGAGCGCACAATCTTCATGTTCGATCGTGTCGATGCGACGGCGCGCAACTACTTTCAGGGACTCCTGACGCTTACGGCGATCGACTCCTTGTTTCTCATGTTCGGCCTGTGGCTGATCGGAGTCCCCGGCGCACCGGTCCTCGCCGTCGCGTCTGCTGTGTTCGAGTGGGTCCCAGTCGTTGGCTCGATCCTGGGCTGCGTGATGGTGGTGCTGGTGGCGGCGACGTCATTTCCTAACGACCCGTGGGTCGTTTATGCGGTGATCGGGCTGTTCGTCTTTAATAGGGCGCTCGATAATTTTTTGTTCATCCCTCTCACAGTCGGCCGCAGCATCCAAATGCATCCTCTCCCCACCGTGCTAATGGTCTTCATCGGTGGCGCCGTCGCCGGTGTTGCCGGACTTGTCCTCGCATTACCCCTCGCCGGCGTGGTCAGCGCCGTCGTGGGAACGATTGGGGACATCGTGCGGGATCCGCGTCTTCGTGCGCGGAACACCTACGCTAAAGCGCTGCAGACGAAACGCGTGACGGCGGATTTCCAGTCCTAACGGGACCTACTGGATAACATCATTCGCGCGCAGCAACAGCGATGGGGGGATGGTGAGGCCGAGCGCTTTCGCGGTCTTGAGGTTGATGACTAGCTCAAATGAGGTCGGCTGCTCCACGGGGAGGTCGGCGGGCTTCGCGCCCCTGAGAATCTTGTCCACGTATACCGCGGCGCGTCCGACGAAATCGGCCATGTTCACTGCATAAGCCATCAGGCCACCTGTCTCGACGCTTTCCCGAAAGCTCAACATCGTCGGCAGCCGCCCCTTCATCGCGAGTTCGGCGAGCCTAGCTCGGTGCGCCAGAAACGTCGAGGAACCGGTAACCAGAAGCGCGTCCGCCCGCTCTCGCGCCATCGCAGCGAAGGCGCTCTCGAACTCCTCCGGACCTCGCGCCTTCACGTGTTGAAGGCGGATGCGCAGAGATCGGGCAGTAGCTTCCACGTCTCTCACTTGAAGTGCAAATGACGGGTCTGCCGGGTTCGAGAGGATCGCCACTCGGGAGGCGTGAGGGATGGCCTCCTTCAGAATTTGCAGCTGCTTGCCGAAAATCTCCGGACCAGCGGTGAAGGTCGTACCAGTGATGTTCGCCCCTGGCCGACTCAGGCTGGCGACAAGCCCCGTCTCAACAGGATCGCTGGGGAAGATCATGACAATAGGGATGCTGGTCGTCGCAGTCTTTGCTGCCAGCGCAGCTGACCCAGCCGGCGCGACGATCACATCCACCTTGCGCCGAACCAGCTCGGCT
>DASPYC010000226.1:0-6252 GCA_035636955.1 Casimicrobiaceae bacterium | reverse complement strand
GTGATCGCCATCGATGGCGGGAGCAGCGACCCGAGCCGCGATCTGGTTGCGCGATACCCCACGATCCGCGTGTGCGACGCCTCGCCGGGTCGTGCATCGCAGATGAACGCCGGCGCGCGCGCCGCCAACGACGCAGAAATGTTTCTTTTCCTGCACGCGGACTCGCGACTGCCAAGCGATGCGCTTACCGCGATACATGATGCCGTGCGACACAGCCACCATTGGGGACGCTTCGATGTGACGATTGAAGGACGCTCCAAGCTGCTGCCGGCCGTTGCGTCACTGATGAATCGACGTTCGCGCATCACGGGCATCGCCACGGGCGACCAGGCAATTTTCGTCTCGCGCAAAGCGTTCGAGAATGTCGGCGGTTTTCCTCCCCTTCCGTTGATGGAGGACGTCGCTCTGTCGAAGGCATTGCTTCGCACCGCGGGACGGCCGGCATGTCTACGCCAACGAATCGTCACTTCGGGTCGTCGCTGGGACAGGGAAGGCGCATGGCGCACGATCGCCTTGATGTGGCGGCTGCGCCTCGATTACTGGCGGGGAATCGATGCTGCCGCGCTCGCGCGCCGTTATCGACGTGTCACCACACGCCGGGCACCCGTTCTGCAGATCTTCGCCAAAGATCCGCAGCCAGGGATGGTCAAGACGCGTCTTGCGCCGAGCATGGGTAACGAGGCGACCGCAGATCTCTATCGTGACCTGGTCGAGTGCACGCTCCAAACCGGGACCGCTGCACGGACGATGGGCATCGTTTCCGCCGTTGAATTATGGTGCGATCCGGACGAACACCGAGTGGCATTCGCTGGCTGGCGCGAGCGCTACGGCGTGAAGCTGAAAACGCAGCGCGGCGCCGATCTCGGTCTACGGATGCATCGAGCGCTGTCGTCGGCGCTCGCTGCTGGCGAGTCTGCGATATTGGTTGGAACGGACTGCCCGCTGCTCGATGCGGCGTATCTCGCTCGCGCCTCCCTGGCGCTCACACGACACGACGTCGTCATCGGCCCAGCGGAAGACGGTGGCTATGTGCTCGTGGCGCTGTCGCGCGACGTCGACATCTTTTCAGATATGCCGTGGAGCACCCCCGCGGTCATGGCCGCGACTCGCGCAAAGGTAATCGCTTTGGGCGTGAGCTACGCCGAACTCGACGCCCTCTGGGACGTCGATACGCCGGCCGATGTCGCGCGTTTTCGCGCGTTGCGCGCAAAATCGCCGGAGCACGACGAGATCCGCTCGACCCTTCGGAGCTAGCTCGCGACAGAACGATCGATCGTCGCCACTGCGAACGCCAATCGTTTCATCAGCTCGTCGGGCATGCGACCGAAGCGCCGAGCTTTTCCTTGGCGACGGCGACCGGCAGGATTTCGTCGTGCCCGACACCATTCTTGATCGCGGTGATTTCCGCGAGAATCGAGACCGCGATTTCAGGCGGCGTGCGACTGCCGATGTACAAGCCGATTGGTCCGTGCAGACGCGCGATCTCCTCGTCCGTGACATCGAATTCGCGCAGCCTCTCACGGCGTTTGGCATTGTTCGCGCGCGATCCCAGTGCCCCGACGTAGAACGCCGGCGATTTGAGCGCTTCCATCAACGCGAGATCATCGAGCTTCGGATCGTGCGTCAGCGCGACGACGGCACAGCGCTCGTCAAGCTTCATCGCCTTCACCGTGTCGTCGGGCATCGTGCGAACGAGCTTGACGCCCGGGATGTCCCACGTCTCGGTGTACTCTTCCCGCGGGTCGCAGATCGTCACTTGATAGTCGAGACCGACGGCAATCTGCGCCAGATACTTCGACAGCTGCGATGCGCCGATGACGAGCATCCGATAGCGCGGGCCATGGATCGTCGTCAGCGTCTTGCCGTCGAATGCGAGACCGTCGACAGCTTGCGCCGGATGCAGCGTGGCGAATCCCGACGCAAGCTCGAGACGGCGTGTAACGAGATGGCCTGCCTCGACTTCGCGCAACAGTGCACGAACTCCCGATTCACGCGTCAGCGGTTCGAGCACGAGCTGAATCGTGCCGCCGCAAGGAAGGCCGAAGCGACGCGCTTCATCCGCGGTGACGCCGTAGGTGACGACCTCGCAACGCGTGGCCTTCTGTCCCTCGCGACGAGTGCGATCGATGATGTCGTCCTCGATGCAGCCGCCCGAAACCGATCCGACGACAAGGCCATCCTCGCGCACCGCCAGCATCGCGCCCTCGGGCCGCGGCGAGCTGCCCCAGGTTTTCACGACGGTCACGAGCAATACCCGTCTGCCGTGGTCAATCCATTCGGCACTGCGCTTCAGCACTTCCAGGTCGACGCTATCCATGGTTGCCTCGTTGCGTTATCTGAATCCACGCGCTGCTAGCACGATCAGGATGATCGCCATCACCGTCAATGCGATGTACCGCACCCAATGGCTACGCGCGGGTTCGGTTCCAATCGCCGGTGCCGGTTGGGCAGCCACGACTACTTGCGGGGCGACGCGTTCGGAAAAGCGCGCGAAGAAATCATCGGCCATCTTCGCGGCAGCGCCGTCGATCAAGCGCGAACCGATTTGAGCGAGCTTGCCGCCGACGTTGGCCTTCGCCCTGTAGGAGAGCGCAGTATCGCCGCCGTCGGATGCGGCGAGTGAAACTTGCGCTTCGCCGTTCGCAAAGCCCGCGGCGCCACCCTGCCCTTCGAATTTCAACGTGTAACCGTTAGGCGGCGTCGGATCGACGATTCGCATCGTACCGTTGAAGCGCGCCGACACAGGCCCCACCTTGGCCGCGACGACCGCAAGCCATTCGTTGTCCGACACCCGTTCGAGCGATTCGCAGCCCGGGATGCATTCCTTGAGCACCAAAGGATCGTTCAGGGCATTCCAGACCGCATCCGGAGCCGCATGCACGACGCGTGTGCTCGACATTTCCATAGCGCGAATCCCTTGGACCGGGGCGACAATTCCACGTTCGCTTTATGCTACTCTAAATGATGAGCACCGCTCCGCAAACGCCACTCGCGCGGACCGCGCTGACACTCTTGAACGCGAAGGGCAGCGTGACCGTCGATGCGGGATTGCCGGTGGCCGATCTCCTGATCCTCGCCGAAGCGGCCGGAAAGATGGGCGCCTCAATGACGCTGCGTCGCGCGAGCGTGCGGCCGGCCGTGGAGCTTGAGCGGATCGCGCGCGCCGGACGCGGTCGCGTAAGCTTCGACCTCGGTGGCTGAATTCGCGCCGCTGGGCCTCGCCCTCCTTGGTCGGCGAACAGAATCGTTGCGGCGAAAGTCGGCCTCGCATGCCGACTCGCACTGGCCGTCGATCCCCGCTCTGCGGGGCCCCTCGCCGGCTGCTCGCGTCACAGCCCCGCGGCGCGAATTGCTCCCCTTCGGGGCAGAGGGCATAGCGTAGCGGACGAATTGGCCAATGCGGCCGCAAGCGTGGGGGCTCATCACTCAACGTTCACGTCGCTTGACTAAGCCGCCCGCGGGAACATCGACTCGTCACGATGTGGCTTGGCGCGTAGCGCGCCTGCGAGGTCCATCAGCGATGCAAGGTTGTGGACCGGCAGAAAATCGTCGACATGCGGCAGCATCGCGCGAATCCCGGCCGGACGCGCTTCGAATCCGGTGTAGCGCAGCAGCGGATTCAACCACACCAAACGCGCGCAGGACTTTGCTAGCCGTTCCATCTCGAAATCGAGACCGTGTCCGGCGTCGGCGTCAAGCCCGTCGCTGATCAACAGCACAACAGCGCTCTGGCCCAGCAGTCGACGCGACCACCGGCGATTGAATTCTTCCAGCGAGGCACCGATGCGCGTGCCGCCTGCCCAATCAGCCACCGCCGCAGTCACGCGCGCGAGTGCCACGTCAACGTCGCGGTGCTTCAGATGGCGCGTAATGTTCGTGAGGCGCGTGCCGAAGACGAGCGCATGCACGCGGTGACGGTCGTTGGTGATCGCATGCAGAAAATGCAGCAGCATTCGCGCGTAGCGATCCATCGAGCCCGATATGTCGCACAACACGACAAGCGGCGGCGTTCGCCGGCGCCTGGCGCGATATCGAAGCGGCGCGACGGCGCCGGCAGCGCCCACCATGCCGCGCATCGTTGCGCGCAAATCGACAGCGCGACCGCGAGCCGCGGCGCGCGTGCGGCGGACTGCGATTTCCGGCAGCGGCAGCTTGAGCTGTGAAAGCATTTTTCTGACTTCGATCAGCTCCACCGCCGTCATCGTCGCGAAGTCCTTCTTCTGCAGCACTTCGCGCGCAGAAAACGTGAATGCAGCATCGAATTCGATTTCACGCGTTTCCGAATGGTCATGGCGCTTTGGTGATTGGATCAGTGCTTGTGCGAGGCGCGCCGGCATTTGCGGAGTTTGGACGTCACCAAGTCGGCCATGCACTTTGGGAAGAAGCGCGGCGATCATTCTCTCGAGCAGCTTCGGATCGCGCCAGAACACGTCGAACGCCTGCTCGAAGAGCGGCAGATGATCGCGTCGCGACACCAGCACCGAAGAAAGCGCGGCGCGAAAATCGGTCCGCTGATCGATGCCGACCGATTGCACGGCAGCCAGCGCGTCGAGTACTCGCGCCGGTCCGACGGGCAATCCCGCCGCACGAAGAATGCGCACGAAGTGCACGATGTTGTCGACCAGGCGACCGTTGGACGCGAACGGCGTCGCGGCCGCCATGCCACGCGTCGCCGGATCCGGCGTCACGGGTGAACGCCCTCCGCCTTCGCCTCAGCGACGAGCGTGGCGGCAACATCGGGACCGAGCTGCGCCAGATCGTCCTGATACTTGAGCAGCACGCCCAGCGTATCGGCGACCGTCTGCGGATCGAGCGCAACACGATCGAGCGCCAGCAGTGCCTCGGCCCAATCGAGCGTTTCGGCGATACCTGGCGCCTTGAACAAATCCATCGAACGGAGCCGCTGCGTGAATGCAACGATTTCGCGCGCGAGCGATTCGCCGGCCCGCGGACACTTGCGCCGAACGATGGCGAGCTCACGACCCGCGTCCGGATAATCGACCCAGTGATAGAGGCAGCGCCGCTTGATGGCGTCATGGATCTCACGGGTGCGGTTCGATGTGATCACCACAATCGGCGGCTGTTGCGCGCGAATGGGGCCGAGCTCCGGAATCGTGACCTGGTACTCGGACAGAACCTCGAGCAAATACGCTTCGAACGGTTCGTCGGTACGATCGAGCTCGTCAATCAACAGAATGGGTGCGACACCGTCCTCGGGTGCGAGCGCCTGCAGCAGCGGGCGCTTCAGCAGGAAACGGGTTGTGAATATGTCGTGCGCCAGCTCGCTGCGCTCGACGCCGCCCGCAGCCTCAGCGAGTCGTATCTCGATCATCTGACGCGGATAGTTCCATTCATAAACAGCCGCGGCGGTGTCGAGCCCCTCATAGCATTGAAGGCGCACAAGACGCCGCCCGAGTCCTCCGGCCAGGACTTTCGCGATCTCGGTTTTGCCTACGCCGGCTTCGCCTTCGAGAAAAAGCGGTCGCGCCATGTTCAGTGAGAGGAAGAGCGCCGTCGCGAGGCGACGATCGGCAAAGTAATCCTGCCGCTCGAGCAGCTCCAGCGTCGCGTCGACGGTGGCGGGATGCGCTAAAGGCTTCATCGAAAAGAATTGGGCGACAGTTGGGATCCTGTCGCCCGCAAGCGTGACTAAGAAAACGTCAGGCGGTCGCCACCGCCCGCGAGGCCATCACCGCAACCAGGTGCGCGCGGTAGTCCGCTGAGCCATGCAAGTCGTTGTTCAATCCCTTTGCATCAATCTTCACCGCTTTCGCTGCATCGGGCGTAAAGCTTTTCGCGAGCGCCGCTTCGATTGGGGCCGAGCGGAAGACCGCGGGCGCGGCCCCTGTCACCGCGGCGCGCACGCTGCCATCGGCCATCTGCGCGACAAACACGCCCACCAACGCAAATCGCGACGCCGGGTTGGGAAACTTCGCGTACGCCGCCTTCTTCGGGATCGGAAACGTAACCGCCGTGATGATCTCGTCCGCGCCGAGCGCCGTTTCGTACATGCCTTTGAAGAAATCGGCGGCCGCGATTTTGCGCTTGTTGGTCTGGACTGTCGCGTTGCAACCGACGATCGCCGCCGGCCAATCGGCCGCCGGATCGTTGTTGGCGATCGAGCCGCCGAGCGTGCCCATGTTACGAACTTGACGATCGCCGATGCCCTCGGCAAGGACGGCGAGCGCGGGGATCGCGCCTTTGACAACCGCCGAGTTCGCGATGTCGGCATGCCGTGTCATAGCGCCGATC
>DASPYC010000225.1:0-4316 GCA_035636955.1 Casimicrobiaceae bacterium | reverse complement strand
GGCCATGGAAACGCGGGATCGCCTTCGTTCAACAGCGTTTCGTAGGTCAGCTCGCCTAGGCGTTCGCCGCCGGGGCCTTCGGCATCGTCGATGTCGACGACCAGCAATTTTCGTTGTGTTGCGTCGAGCGCAGCCCGAATCGTCGGCGCAAACTCCGGATCCGTGATGAGCACGCATGCTTCGCCGTGGTCGAGGCAGAATGCGATCATCCGCGCATCGAGCCGCGTATTGAGCGCGTTGAGGACCGCGCCTAACGCGGGGACGGCGTAATGCGCTTCCAGCAGCGCGGGCGTATTTGCAGCCATCACCGCCACCGTGTCGCCGCGACCGATGCCGCGACGCGCCAGCGCAGATGCCAAGCGCCGGCAGCGCGCCTCGAATTCGCGATACGTATACGCGAGCCGACCATGCCGAACTGCAACGCGATTCGGCCAGATCGTTGCGCTACGCTCGAGGAAGGTCACCGGCGACAGCGGTACGTGGTTCGCCGGATTCTTGCCGAGCTCCGCATGCGCGCGCTTCGCGTCCATCGGTTTCTAAAGGCGCGATGGCGGCGACGTGGCGCCTGGGCCGAGCGCACGCTGCATCAATACCGTGTCGAGCCAGCGGTCAAACTTGTGGCCAACGCCCTGCAGCCGACCCACCTCCGCGAAGCCGTGTCTCGCGTGCAGGCGGATCGACGCTTCGTTATCCGCGCCGCCGATGATCGCGATCATCTGGCGATAGCCGCGCGCAGCACATTCATCGATCAGCGCAGCCAGCAACGCACTACCGATGCCGTGACCCAGTTCATTCGCCCCGACATAAACGGAATTCTCGACCGCGTGACGATACGCAGGGCGTGCTCGGTACGGCCCTGCGTACGCGTAGCCGACGACGCGTCCGGAATCCTTTTGCGCGACGAAATAAGGGTAATCGCTGCGTTCGCTCGTTTCGAAGTGCTGCAGCATGTCGTCGACGGTCGGCGGCGCCAGCTCGAACGACGCGGTCCCATGCGCGACGTGGTGGTAGTAGATCGCCGCAATCGCGGGGACGTCGGTCGCCGTCGCCGAACGCACGACGAACGAACGCGCGCGGGTAGCGGTATCGTCCATTATTGCCTCGCGGCACCCGAGCGGTTTCGCAGCAGCCGCTGTTGCTCGCGACTCCATTCCCGCTCTTTGATCGCCTCGCGCTTATCATGCTGCTTTTTTCCTTTCGCAAGACCGATGGCGACCTTGATGCGGCCATTCTTGTAATGCAAGTCGAGCGGCGTCATCGTGTAGCCGGCGCGCTCCACCTTTCCGATCAGCCGGTTGATCTCGTCGCGCCGGAGCAGCAGCTTGCGCGTGCGCGTCGGATCGGGATGGACATGCGTCGACGCCGTCGGCAGTGGGCTCATGTGCGCGCCGATGAGCACGATTTCGCCGTTCTTGATCACGACGTATGCTTCCTTGAGGTTCGCGCGACCCGCGCGTATCGACTTAACCTCCCAGCCCTCGAGCGCGAGTCCGGCTTCGAAACGTTCCTCGATAAAATAGTCATGAAACGCTTTTCGATTTTCGACAATGCTCAATTGAACCCCCACGCTTGCGGCCTCAGCGGCCAATGCGGCCGCTACGCTCTGCGCGCTGCCCCCAAAGGGGGAATAATTCGCGCCTTGGGACGGACCGGCGGCGCTCATGTTGACTCCGACGCTTGCGGCTATTCTACGAGATGCAACGCGTAAAGAAATCGGTGCTCGTCCCGTACGCCGCGGCCGAAATGTTCGAGCTCGTCGACCGCGTCGAGCTCTATCCCAAATTTTTGCCGTGGTGCGGTGGAACGGAAGTGCTTGCAAAGGGCGACGACCGCAAGACGGCGCGAATCGATATCGACTATCATGGCGTGCGCGCACAGTTCACGACTGACAACGTCAACGATCCGCCTGCGTCGATCACCGTCACGCTGAAGAGCGGACCCTTTCGCCACTTGCACGGCGAATGGCGCTTCCGCACGCTTGAACAAAGTGCGTGCAAAGTCGAGTTCGAGCTGGCATATGAATTTGCCACGCCGCTGCTCGAACGAATCGTCGGGCCGGTGTTCAATCACATCGCCAATACATTCGTCGACGCGTTCGTGCGCCGTGCCGAATCCGTGTATGGATCGCGCCGATAGCAATCCATCGACCGTGCGCATTGTCGTTGCATACGCCGAACCGGGAGTCGAAGCGCAAGTCGACTTGGTGCTCGCGCCGGGCGCGACCGTCGCGAACGCCGTAGCCGCATCTGATCTGATCGGCCGTTTCGAGCTCAAACCGTCGATGCTCGCTTATGCCATCTTCGGCCAGCGCGTACGCCCCGAAACTCCCCTTGCCGACGGCGATCGCGTCGAGCTTCTGCGCCCGCTGGTGGCCGATCCGAAGGACACGCGGCGGCGGCGGGCGCATGAACATCGGTTGTCGTCGAAGGCGTCAGAGACCAAAGGATCGCGAAGGGATAGTTGAATCGATGTATATGGCCGGTTTTTGCACGATCCAACAAATTCTAGGACAATGTCGTAATGACCGGACGGACCCGCCGCCCCTTGGGGAATCGTTGTGCGACATGTTTGGCGCTCGTAGCGCTCGCCGCACTGCCGTATGCGGCGCAAGCGGATGACGTCGCCACGCGATCGCTTGCCGATACCGCTCGTGAACACGCCGCTCGCGCCGCTGCACGGGTGTGGCACGACGCGCGAGATCTCGGCCAATTCGCGCTCGGTCTTATCGGGGTGCGCTATCGCTATGGCGGCGACACGCCGGTCGGCGGACTCGACTGCAGCGGGTTCATTCGCTATGTGTTCCAGCAGGTCACGGGCGTGACGTTGCCGCGTACGTCAAGGGAGCTGAGCCAGGTCGGCGCAAACGTGAGCCTCGATGATCTGCAAGTCGGCGATCTCGTTTTCTTCAATACGCGCAACTACGCGTTCTCGCACGTCGGTCTGTATCTTGGCGACAATCGTTTCATTCATGCGCCACGACGTGGACGCGAAGTCGAAATAACCACACTGTCGCGGGAGTATTGGCAGCGTCATTTCAACGGCGCACGCCGTCTCGTCGGCGTCCTGCCGTCGCTGATTCCTGCCGTCATTCCGGAGGCGTTGGCGACGACGCTAACGACGCTCGGCGCACAGCCAACCGGGGAACTTACGGTTGAAACGCCGGAATTGCCCGGCGCACCCTAATCTTTCGCCCCCGCGCGGCGCAATTTTTCGACCATCGCGGTTTCATTGCCGCGCTTCGCCCAATCGAGCGCCGAAATACCATTCTCATTGCGACGCTGGACGTCGGCGCCGCGCCGTAGCAGGAGGTCGAACGTCGACGCGCGTCCTTCGCGGACAGCCATCATCAGTGCCGTCGTGCCGTTGGGCGATTGCGCATTGATATTGGCGCCCTGATCCAGCAGGTATGCCACGACGTCGTCGTGCCCGCCGGTCGCGGCATAGATGAGCGCTGTCCAGCCTGGCGGGTCGAGATCAGCGCCTTGTGTACGCAACTTGCGGACGATGTCCAGGTGACCATTGAGCGCCGCGCCCATCAACGGCGTATCGCCCACTCGATTCTTCGCATTCACTTTTGCCTTCGCCGCAAGCAGCACGTCGACCGTCGCGCGATAACCATTGCGTGCGGCGGTGAACAAGAGCGGATCGCCGCTCGGATCGACGCTGCTCGCGTCCATCCCGCGCGCAATGAGCCGCTTCACTTCATCGGCGCGATCGTTCGCCACGGCAACGATCAAATCGTCATAGACCTGCTGCGCTGTTGCTGCGGTGACGGCGCTCGCGAAAACAAGCCAGATCACAGCGCGGAACCGTCTAATGAGCATGCGGAGCGATCTTGAACAGTCGAAAGAAATTCGTTGACGTGGCGGTTGCGATTGTTTCGATCGGCACATCGCGGAGCCGAGCAATTTCCTCCGCGACGTGCTTGACCCACGCGGGCTGATTGCGCTTGCCGCGATATGGGACCGGCGCGAGATACGGACTGTCGGTCTCGATCAGCATCCGTTCGAGCGGCACGCGACATGCCACATCTTTTAGCGCTGTCGAGTTCTTGAATGTCACGATGCCGGAAAACGAAATATGGAAATCCATGTCGAGCGCCGCGGCAGCGACATCCCACGTCTCAGTGAAGCAGTGCATCACGCCGCCGGCCTCGGACGCCCCCTCCTCGCGCATGATCGCGAGCGTGTCGCCGGCTGCGGCACGCGTATGAATGACGAGCGGCTTGCCCGACGTGCGCGCAGCGCGGATGTGCGTGCGAAACCGCGTGCGCTGCCATTCGAGATCGCCCTGCAGCCGGTAGTAATCGAGACCTG
>DASPYC010000224.1:0-3425 GCA_035636955.1 Casimicrobiaceae bacterium | reverse complement strand
ACCGCCGCCGAGCGCGTCGCGCGGCGTCGCAATGATCGTCTGTGCGAGCTCGTAGGCGTCGCGCATACCGAGATTAAATCCCTGTCCCGCAACAGGGTGCAGCGACTGCGCCGCATTGCCGACGACAACTGCACGTGTCGCGACGGTGGGCCGTCCGAGCTCGAGCGCAAGCGGGAACGAAAGGCGTGTGCTGACGCCGACAAAGCCCTCAAAAGGCGCGCCGAAACGCGCCGTCAGCGCAGCCAGAAATGCGTCGTCGGCAAGCGCAAGCAGTTGCTGCGCGCGTTCAGGCGTCATCGTCCACACCACGCCGTAGTGGTCGCCGTCCGGCAAAAGCGCCATGGGTCCCTCGGCCGTGAAGCGCTCGAACGCGCGACCGCCATGCGCGCGGCTGATCGATACCTTGGCGGTGATGGCGACATGCCCGTAGTCTTTGCGTTCGCGACGAATGCCATCGACCAACGTGCCACTGCCGTCGGCGATCGCAGCGAGCCTTGCCGTGATGGGATCGGCGTTCCCACCGGCCAACATGACTGCAACGTATGCCGGCGTCGCGCCGACGCTTTTCGCAGCGGCATTGAATTGAATCGCGATTCCCGCACCCGCGAGGGCCGCGTCAAGCGCGGACTGCAGCGCGCGATATGAAACGACATAGCCGAGTGCGGGCACGTCGTGATCGGACGCGACAAGCCGCGTTATCCCGAATCCGCCAGCCTGCGAGATGTCGACGGACGTGATCGGCGTCACTGCGTCACGCGTCGCCGCGAGCCGCGGCCATACGTCGAGTCGCTCGAGAATGAGCCGCGCGCCATGCGAAAGCGCGAGCGAGCGGTCGCTTCGAGAAGCCGTTTCCGGTGCGCGGGAATCGAGCACGACGACATCGAGGTCGGCATCGCGCAATGCGAGCGCCAGCGTCGCTCCGACCGGTCCGGCACCGACGATGACGAGATCGCGGAGCATCGCGCGTTTCGTTGACTACGCGCTAACCCTTACAAGCCGCCTCGACATCCGCAATCGATTTCGGTGCGGCGGCGGTCAAGTTTTCGGTCCCCGTCGCCGTCACCAGCACATCGTCCTCGATGCGCACGCCAATATTCCAGTAATGCTCCGGAACGTTGTCGGCGGGACGAATGTAGGCGCCCGGCTCGACGGTCAACACCATGCCGGGCGCCAGCTTTTGCGACGCCCCTTTTATCTGATAGAGCCCGGCGTCGTGAACGTCCATGCCAAGCCAATGTCCGGCGCGGTGCATATAAAACTGTTTGTACGTTTCGCTTTCGAGCACGCTGTCGAGCGTGCCGCTGCAAAGGCCGAGATCGATGAACCCTTGCGCCAACACGCGTTCGGCGATCTTGTGATAGACGTGGAAGTCGGCACCGGGCTTGACCGCGTCGATGCAGGCGAGCTGGGAGGTCAGCACGAGCTCGTAGATATCTTTTTGGGGTCCGGTAAAGCGGCCGTTGACGGGAAACGTCCGCGTGATGTCGGACGCGTAGCCGTGAAACTCGCAGCCGGCATCGATCAACAGCAGATCGCCATCGGCCATCTGCCGGTTGTTGTCGCGATAATGGAGCACGCAGGCATTCGGGCCAGAACCGACGATCGGCGAGTACGCCAGCGCCTGCGCACCTTCGCGCAGGAATTCGTGAAGAAGCTCGGCTTCCACTTGGTATTCGAACCAACCGGGGCGCGTGGCGGCCATCGCCCGGCGATGTGCGGCGGCGGAAATCGACGCGGCGCGCCGCATCAGTGAAAGCTCGTGCGCATCCTTGACGAGTCGCATCGCGTCGAGCGCGCCACGAACATCGACGATTTCGTCCGGCGCTGTCACGCCGGAGCGCACGCGGTTGCGGACTTCGTTCAAAACGTCGGTGATGTGCCGATCCCAATCGCTGAACAAGCCGACCGGGGTGAACAATGCGGGGCGATCCGCAGCGATGTCGGGCAGTTTGGTTTTGAGTTCTCGGATCGAGTGCGCTTCGTCGAAGCCGAAAATCTCCTTCGCGGCATCGGGTCCGTAGCGGAAACCATCCCAGATCTCGCGCTCTTCGTTCTTGTCTCGGCAGAACAACACGTGACGATCGCCGTCCGGGGCAGCGACCAACGCAACAACCGCTTCGGGCTCGGGAAATCCCGATAGATAGTAAAAGTAGCTGTCGTGCCGAAATGGGAAGAGCGAGTCGCGATTGCGCGCGACTTCCGGCGCCGTTGGAACGAGCGCGACCCCGCCGCCGGCGTGTTCGCGCATCTTCTTCAGTAATGCATCGCGACGCTCGCGGTAGACGTGGTGGGCGTGATTCATGGGTCGATCCGACGACAGGACGCACATTATATGTCGGGGTTGTTATTACGCTAACATCGACAAGTGTCCTCGCCGAACTCTCCCGATGATGACCCGCCTCCGACGGGCACGGCATTGCGCGATGCGAAGCGGGCGATTCGGGAGCGCGTGCTCGCGACACGCGACGCGCTGCCTGTGCAACAGCGGGAAGCCGCCTCGGAGAAAATTGCCGCTCGGCTGATCGCGCTCCCTTCGTTCCTCGCAGCACGGACTGTTTTTGTCACGATTCCATTTCGTAACGAGTGGGACTCGCGCTTGCTTGCGCAACACGCGTTGACGCTGGGCAAGACGCTGGCATCGCCGCGCGTCGATCTGCAGACGAGAATGCTGTCGCTGCATCGCATTTGCGACTTGTCGATCGACCTTGCGCCCGGCTATCGAAGCATCCCGGAACCTACGACGATGTGTCCGCCGGTTGCAATCGACGCCATCGAATGGGTGCTGGTGCCCGGCGTTGCGTTCGACATCCACGGCCGGCGCCTCGGGTATGGCGGTGGATATTACGATCGGCTGCTGCCGCTGTTGCCCCGCGAGGCTGCGCGCATCGCCGGCGCATTCGAAGCGCAGCTCGTCGCCGAGGTTCCTGCGGCGCCGCACGATCTTTCGGTGGACGTCATCGTCACCGAATCGCGCGTCATCGAATGCGCTCCGCGCGCGCAGTGACCTTTCTCCAGCGCATGGAAACCAAAGGCCGACGCGCATTCGTGGCGCTCGCGGCGACGACGGCGATCCAGATCTATGTATCGCTCGCTGCCACTTCAACAGCCGTCCTGGCGCCCGAGATCGCGCAGGCATTCGCCATTGCGCCGAAATGGATCGGCGTTTTTGTCGGATTGGTCTATGCGGGCGCGATGTTCGCGAGTCTTGCGTGCGGCGGCTTCATTGAACGCTTCGGCGCGATTCGCATATCGCAGTTCGGGGTTCTTTTGTCCGCGGTGGGCACGTTGATGATTGCGCTCGCGCCTTCCCAAGCGCTCATCGTGCTGATTGTCGCGGCCTTGATGATCGGCGTCGGCTATGGTCCGATCACGCCGGCGTCGTCGCATGTGTTGATCCGGACCGCGGAGCCGCACCGGCTTGCGTT
>DASPYC010000223.1:0-1774 GCA_035636955.1 Casimicrobiaceae bacterium | reverse complement strand
AACTACGGCTCGCTCGGTCAGGGCGATGTGATTCAGCTGTTGGCGACCGGCAAGGCGGCCATGGGTGACGTTGTAACCGCCGCGTTTGCGAGCTTCGAGGATCCGAACAAGTCGGCCGTCGTCGGCAAGCTCGAAACCGTGGCGCTGCCGCGCGGCCGCAGCGGTGCGAACGGCGCGGTGATCGGCAACTGGAACGCCGGCATTCCGAAGAACTTGTCCGACCCGCAGAAGAAGTCGGCACTCGCGTTTTTGCGCTGGTTCGTGACCTACGACGCGCAACATGCGTTCGCAGAAAGCGGCGGCATTCCTAACCGCAGCGACGTGTTCACGTCGGATCTCGCCAAACAGCCGCGATTCCGCTGGATGCCGGCCTATCTCGAAACGCAGAAGTTTGCCCAACAGGAATTGGGCTATGCCGAAGGTGCGCAAGTTGAGCAAGTGCTCGGTCTGCGCCTCAACCAGGCGTTGATCGGCGAGATGAATTCGGCGAAGGCGCTCAATACCGCCGCCCGCGAGATCGAAGACATTTTCCGCAAGAGCGGCCGCAAGACCGGTACGTTGCCGCCGTTGCCGGAATAAATACCGAAGTAGGGTCAGAGACGACTTTTCGTCGGATCCATCGTCGGTGTGCGTGTTCGCGTGAAAAGTCGTCTCTGACCCTACTTCGGTGTTCGTGGACTTTCTCAACCGCACATTCCGCCATTGGAGCCTGCTGCCGGCGATCATGCTGTTCGTCGTCCTGACGATCTATCCGGTCGCGAACCTGTTCCGGATGAGCGTCTCGACGATCGAGTTCGCGCAAGGCGGCGAAACGTGGACGTTCACGCCGCTTCGCAATCTCGCGCTCTTGCGCGCCGACGAGGTCGTCCCTGCCGCGGTTAGCAACACGCTCCTGTTCGTCGTTGCGGCGGTGGCTATCGAAATGCTTCTCGGACTTACGCTCGCGATTGTCGTTGCCGGTGTCGCGCGCGGCAAAGGTTTGATCCGCACGGTGATGATCTTGCCGATCCTCGTCCCGCCGGTCGCGATCGGCAGCATGTGGAAGCTTCTCTACAACTACGACTTCGGCATCTTCAATCAGACGTTGGCGGCACTGCACCTGCCGCCCGTGAATTGGCTCGGGTCCACATCGCTCGCCCTGTGGTCCGTCGTTATCGTCGACGTGTGGCACTGGGTGCCGTTCGTGTTCCTGATTCTGTTCGCGGCGGTCGAGGCGTTGCCTGTCGACGTCCTCGAGGCCGCACGCGTCGACGGTGCCACGCGCTGGCAACTGCTGCGTCGCGTGATGCTGCCGCTCCTGCGTCCGGCGATCGTCGTGGCGCTCTTGTTCCGCACGATACTGGCGTTCAAGGTGTTCGACGAAGTGTTCTTGTTGACCTCCGGCGGTCCCGGCACGTCGACCGAGCTCGTGACGCTTCATCTGTACAAAGTGTTCTTCGATCAGAACCAGCTTGGCTACGGCTCGCTGCTTTCGCTTGCGCTGATCGCGGCGATCGTCGCGTTTTTGCTGGTGGGTCGGCAAGCGGTGCGGTTCGCCCGCGCGTGATGGATACGTCGGCCACTGCACTTTCGCTTCCGCGTTCCGCAGCGGCGCCGCCGAGCCTCATCGTCGGAGGCGGCTGGATCGGCACGACATTGGTCACGCTCGCCGTCGCGGCCGTGCTCGGGCCGTTCGCATGGATACTGACGGCATCGTTCAAATACCAGATCGCCATCTACTCGGGTGAATGGCCGTTTACGCCGACGTTATCGAATTATGCCGAGGTTCTGTTCG
>DASPYC010000222.1:0-6352 GCA_035636955.1 Casimicrobiaceae bacterium | reverse complement strand
TTGGGCCCCCACGCTTGCGGCTGTCGCCGCTGCGCTGCCCCCATAGGGAGCGCAACTCGCGCCTTGGGACGGCCCTGCGGCGCTCATCGAAAGAATTGGGGCGTGCCTTGAGTTGTTCTCCCGGGATTAGGCGCGCGTCGTCCGCGGTTGGTTCCGCCACACCGTTGTGGCGTACAGCCAGCGCCCCGGTTCGGACTTACTGGCCGAGCTTGACGGAGAAAACGTCGACGGGCTGCGCTTTGCCGCGAAACGTCACCGGGCCCAGCGTGTCGAGTTCGACATTACCGCGGAGCCCTTGGCGTGTCGCGCCGTCGATCAAGATCGGGCAGTCGGCGATCTTGGTGTGCAGTTCGAGCCGTGAGGCCAAATTCACGGTGTCGCCGATGCACGTGTAGGTCGCGCGCTCGTTGGTTCCGGTGTAACCCGCGACCATCTCGCCCGACGCGATGCCGACACCGATGCGGATTTGCGGTTTGCCGGCCGCGGCCTGATCAACGTTGAACAATCCGATCAGCTCGATCATTTCGAGCGCTGCACGCACGGCGCTGTCGCAATGGTCCGCGAGTGGCAACGGTGCGCCAAAAATTGCCATCAAACCGTCGCCGATGATCAGGCTGACGATGCCGCCGTGGCCGCTGATCGCGTTGAACATCAGCGTGTAATACGTGTTCAGCAGGTCGATCGTCGCCTCGGGCGGTTGCGATTCAACGAGCGGCGTGAAATCGCGGATATCGGAAAACATCACCGAGCCGCGCACGCGCTTTCCACCCAGCGAAAAGCCGGATTCCTGCAAGTGCTGCGCGACTTCGGGCGTCGCGAAGCGGCGCACGAGCTCCTTTTGCTGATCGCGGAGCCGCTTCTTCTCGAGGCTTGCGTCGATGCGCGCCTTGAGCAACACGGGATTGACGGGCTTCGTCAGGTAATCCTCGGCGCCGAGCTCGATGCAACGGACGACGTTGTCGAGACCTTCCAGCGATGAAGTGACGATCACCGGCAAGTCGCGAAGGTGCAGATCGTTGACGAGCTGCTCCAGCACCTGAAAGCCGTTCATTTCCGGCATCTCGATGTCGAGCAACAGGAGGTCGAATGCTTCGCGTCGAAGCATCTCGAGCGCGACGCGACCGTTCTCCGCCGTAGCGACATGATGACCTTGCAGCTCGAGGTTTCGCGCGAGCAGCAGGCGGTTGACTTTGTTATCGTCGACGACCAGCAGCCGTGCGCCGCCGTGGCCCCCCTTATGCACGCTTCAGCTCCGTCAACGAACGCGCAACGCGCGCATATTCGAGCGTCAGCGCCTCGAGCTGTGCACCATCGGCGTCGCGGACGGAGCGGAGTCCTCCCAATTCCAATTCGCGGGCCATCGCGCCAAGCGACAATGCGCCGAACGTGTGGCTGTTCGATTTGAGCGAGTGCGCGGCACGTCGAAAGCGATCGGCGTCGTTCATGGCGAGCGCGTGACGAAGATCGTCCAGCATCAGCGGTGCCTCGGTCAAAAACGTATCGATGAGCTCATGCACGAACTCCGCGCCGGCCGTCGATTTCAATTCTTCGAACGTGGCACGATGGATTGCCGTGTCAGTCATGTCAGCGGTTCTCGCGTGCCGGAACCTGGTTCAATGCCTCGACCAATCGCTCCACGCGGATCGGCTTCGTCAGGTAATCGTCCATGCCGGACGAGAGACACAAGTCGCGGTCGCCCTGCATCGCGTTGGCAGTCATCGCAATGATGCGCGGCCGTTCGTGCGGCTCCCACCGCGAACAGATTTCGCGCGCCGCATCGAGGCCGTCCATCTCCGGCATTTGGACGTCCATCAGCACGACGTCGTAGATCTGCCGCCGCACCGATTCGATGGCCTCCAAACCATTCGACGCGAGATCGGCCCGATAGCCCATTTGCTGCAGGATGCGCAACGCAAGCTTCTGGTTGACGACGTTGTCTTCGGCCAACAGGATGCGCAGCGGGCGCCGTGTTGCCATCTCCGGATCGAGCCGCGATGCGTTGGCCGCGGGCGCGGTCCTCGGCACTGTTTCATGGGCGAACAGCCCGACCAGCGTGTCGAAGAGTTGCGATTGACGGATCGGTTTGGTGAGGTACGCCGTAAACAGTCCATCGCCGTTACCGGTTTCGCGCCGGCCAAGCGAGCTGAACAGCACGAGCGGCAATGTCGCGTTCTTCTCGCGAATTTGCCGCGCTAACGCGACGCCGTCCATTTCGGGCATATGCATGTCGATGATCGCGACGTCGAAGACGTTGGACTGTTCGAGCCAGCGCAGCGCTTCCTGAGGAGACTCGGTCGACCGCGATTTCATACCCCACTTCGACGTCTGCAGATCGAGGATGCGGCGGTTCGTGGCGTTGTCGTCGACGACGAGCACTCTCTTGCGTTCCAACGCCGGTTGCATACCGACGAACTCTCGCTGCCTGGCCTGCGGCAATTCGCCGATCGGCGCGACAACGCTGAAGAAGAATGTCGACCCCTTGCCGACCCCATCGCTGTGCGCCCACATCCGGCCGCCCATCAGCTCGCTCAGGCGTTTGCTGATGGCTAGGCCGAGTCCCGTGCCACCGTACTTGCGCGTCGTCGATGAATCGGCTTGCGTGAACGATTGGAACAAGCGGCCCATGCCGTCCGCCGACAACCCGATACCGGTATCACGCACTGCGAAGGTCAGTTCGACTTTACCAATCCCAAATGGTTTCGACGTCACCGTGAGCACCACCTCACCCTTTTCGGTGAACTTCACGGCGTTGCTCAAAAGATTCAGCATGATTTGACGGAGCCGCGTCACGTCACCAACGACGGCAGCCGGGACGTCGCCTTCAAACAGGTAGGCGGTATCCAGATGCTTCTCGACGGCGCGCGCCGTTGCGAGATCAAGCGCCGATTCGACGCATTCGCGCACATCGAACGGTTGCGCCTCGATGTCCATGCGGCCGGCTTCGATCTTCGAGAAGTCGAGCACGTCGTTGATGATTGTCAACAGCGCGTCGCCCGATTCGCGGATCGTGCTGACATAATCGCGCTGCTCGGCGTCCAGCGACGTGTCGAGCAAGAGACCGCTCATACCGATGACAGCGTTCATCGGCGTGCGGATTTCGTGGCTCATCGTCGCGAGGAACGAGCTCTTCGCTTCGTTGGCGGACTCGGCGAGCGCGCGCGCCTCGCGTGCTTCGTGGAACAAGCGCGCGTTTTCGATCGCAACCGTCGCTTGCAAGGACAAGCCGGTCAGGAATTCCATCTCGGTATCGTCGAACGGCCGTCTCCCTGTGCGCCAGACCGCCATCGCGCCCTTGACGGTCTTTCCTGCCAGGAGCGGCGCGACCATCAGCCTTTCATTTTCGGATCGGTCCGTACCGGCGATCTGGATCGCGCGCGGGTCCGCTTTCGTGTCGTTGACGTATTCGGCACGACCGGCAGCGAGAATGCCACCGATGATTCCGGCACCGGCAATGATTTCTGTGGCCTTGATCTGTTCGCCCACGATCCCCATCGCGACAATCGCACGATAGGTGCGGCCGTCGGGCTGGGGCAGGAAGATCGCGCTGTTGTCGCCCTGAAGAAGATCCTTGGCGTGCTGTGCGATCCGGTCCATGACCTTCTCGAGATCGAGCGTCGACGAGATGTCGCGTCCGACCTCGGCCAGCGCGGCGGTTTCGCGGCCGCGGCGCTGCGTTTCGTCGAACAATCGGGCATTCTCCAGCGCGACGCTCATCGTGTTCGCGAGCGTCGTGAGCAGTCGAACATCCGCATCGCCGAACGCATCCTCCTTGCTCGCGTAGATCGCGACGACGCCGAGCGCCTCGTCACCCTTCAGGATCGGGACGCCGAGATAGCTCTGGTCGGGATCGGTTGTGGTCTGGTCGCCGATGAACCTCGAACCTAATTCCGCCGCTCGCTTCAACGTGTCGCGATTCACGACCAGCGGGCGCTTTGTTTCAATGATATGCGCGGTGAAACCCTTCGTCATCGCCACGGATTCAATCGCGAACCGTTTTCCATGCTCGAGGTAGTAAGGCATCGTCATCACGTTGGTTTGCTTGTCGTACAGCGCGATGGACATTCCATCGGTGGCAAATATTTCGGCGATCTTGTCGCCGACTAGATCGATGATCGCGTGGTAGTCCAGCTCCGCCGCCAGCCCTTGCTGCACGCTATTGATGATCGCGAGCTCCGCGGCGCGCTGCTCGCTCTCCTTGAACAAACGCTGTGTTTCGTCGAACAGCCGCGCGTTCTCGAGTGCGACACTCATGCTGTTGGAGAGCGTCTGCAAGAGGCGCACGTCGGATTCGCTGAAGGCATGTTCGCGCTCCATGTCGATCAGATCGATGACTCCGCGCGCCTGCTCGCCCGCTATAAGCGGCACGTAGACCGCCGATTTCTCCATCTGCGTACCGGGCAGGACGCTGCTTCCGAATGCTTCCACATGCCGCGCCATGTCTTCATTGATGACGAGCGTCTCGCGAGTACGCAGCACATGGGCCGAGAATCCCTTCCCGAGCAGCGGCGACGACTCGATGGCAACTCGTTGCCCGCGTTCATAGACATAGGGGTAGTGAATCAGCTTGGTCAGCGGGTCGTAGATGCGGATCCCCAAATCTGCCTGGTTGAAAATCTCCCGTATCTTGTCACCCACCGCGTCGTAGATGCCCTGCATATTGAGCTCGGCCGCGAGCGCTGCCTGCACGCTGTTGATGATCGCCAGCTCGGCGTTGCGCTGTTCGGTTTCCTTGAGCAGTCGCTGCGTCTCGTCGAAGAGGCGCGCGTTCTCGAGCGCGACACCCATGCTTGCGGCGACGGTGCTCACGAGCCGAATCTCGGCTTCGCCGAACGCTTTCTCTCGTTCGAAGCTCTCCACGTGAATCGCACCTAGCACGCTGTCGCCGCCGAGAATCGGCACGCTCAGCAGCGAAAGGCTATGGTCGGTGCCCGGAATGACCCCGAGTCCGGTCGCGTTGATTTCTGCGGCGGTACTGAAAACGATCGGCTGGCGCGTCTTCACCATGTTTGCCCAAGTTCCGCCGGCGCTCGGCGGAGCGGCAGGAACGGTCAGTCTCACGTCGTGCTCATACTCGTACAGGTAGTGAATCAGATTGGTCTTGGCGTCGTGCCAGCGGATGCCGATGTCGCCGGTCTTGAACACATCGCGCAGCTTGTCGCCAACAAGATCGATGATGGCTTGAAAGTCGAGCTTCGCAGCCATGCCTTGCTGGATGCTGTTGATCACGGCGAGCTCGGCCGCGCGTTGTTCGGTCACCTTGAGCAGGCGCTGCGTCTCGTCGAAAAGCCGAGCATTCTCGAGCGCGACGCTCATGCTGTTCGCAATCGTTTGCAGGAGACGCACGTCCGAATCGCTGAACGCGTGCTCGCGCTCCATGTCGGACAAACTGATGACGCCACGCGCCTGGTCGCCGACCACCATCGGCACGAGAACCGCGGATTTCTCCATCTCGGTGCCCGGCATCGTGAACGAACCGTACCTCTCCATGGCCTGCGCCATGTTCTCGTTGATGATCAGCGTTTCGCGAGTACGGAGGACATGCTTGGCAAAACCGGTTTCGCCGAGAGGCTCGGAATCGAGGAAGTGACGCTTTCCGTTTTCATACGAGTACGGATAGTGGATCAAGTCCGTCTTCGGATCATAGACACGAATACCCATATCACGGTTGTGAAAGATCTCGCGGATCTTGTCGCCGACCGCATCGTAGATGCTTTGAATGTTCAATTCCGCGGCAAGCGCGGCCTGAACACTATTGATGATCGCCAGCTCGGCGTTGCGCTGCTCGGTTTCCTTGAGTAGACGCTGGGTCTCGTCGAACAGGCGCGCGTTTTCGAGCGCCGCGCTCATGCTGCTCGCGAGCGTCTGCAGCAGGCGCACGTCCGACGCCGAGAACGCGTGCTCACGCTCGATACTGCTGAGTTGGATCAGGCCGCGGGCCTCTCCGCCGACAAGAAGCGGCACCAACAGCTCCGACTTCGACATCGGCGCGTCGACCATCATGTAGGAGCCGAACCGCGCCGACGCCCCCGCGGCGTCCTCGTTGACTACCAGCGTCTCGCCGGTATGCATCACATGGGCGCCGAAGCCCTTGTCGCCGAGAGGTCCCGGCGCGATGTCGTGCCGCTTTCCGTCGTAGTACGTATACGGGTATTCAATGAGATCGGTTTTCGCATCGTAAATGCGGATCCCCACGAAGGCGTCGCGAAAGACCTCTCGGATCTTGTCGCCGACCGCGTCGTAAACGCCCTGCAGACTCAGCTCGCCGGTCAGCGCCTGCTGCACACTGTTGATGATGGCGAGCTCCGCCGCGCGCTGCTCGCTCTCCCTGAACAGACGCTGCGTCTCGTCGAAT
>DASPYC010000221.1:0-1844 GCA_035636955.1 Casimicrobiaceae bacterium | reverse complement strand
CGATGAGGAAGGTCCATCGATCGATGGAACCGTGCGCGTGGTCGAACGGCTCAAAGCGGCCGGCGAACGAATCGACTATTGCGTCGTCGGCGAGCCCTCGTCCGTCGACGCGCTGGGCGACATGATCAAGAACGGCCGGCGCGGCACGTTGTCCGGCACGCTCACCGTAAATGGCGTTCAGGGTCATGTCGCGTATCCGCATCTCGCTCACAACCCCATACATTTGATCGCGCCGGTATTGGCCGAGCTTGCGGCAACGCATTGGGACGACGGCAATGCGGACTTTCCGCCCACCACATGGCAATGCTCCAATATTCACGCGGGCACCGGCGCGGGAAACGTCATCCCCGGCACGCTCGAGCTCTGGTTCAATTTTCGTTATTCGACAGCCAGCACTCGCGAGTCGCTGACGACACGCTTCGAATCGATTCTTAAACGCCACGCGCTCGACTACACGCTGGTATGGATCGGCCACGGTCGCTCGTTCCTCACCAAGCCCGGCCGCCTCGTTGACGTCGCAACGGCAAGCGTGCATGAAGTTACCGGACGTGCTCCGGTACTATCCACTATTGGCGGTACTTCGGACGGGCGTTTCATCGCAGACATTTGCAATGAGATCGTCGAGCTGGGCCCGGTCAATTCGACGATTCACAAATTGAATGAACGCGTCGCGACTGCCGATCTTGAGCCGCTGGCGCTGATCTACCGGCGAATGCTCGAGAAACTGCTGGCGTGAGCGAACTTGGGCGATGGTGCCGCAAGAACTCGAGACGTTGCGCGACTGGCTACGTTTCGCAGTAACGCGCTTCGGTGAAGCGAAGCTGGCGTTCGGCCATGGCACGACCAACGCATACGACGAAGCCGCGTATCTGCTGCTGCATGCACTGTCGCTTCCACTCGATCGCCTCGAGCCGTTTCTCGATGCGCGCCTGACATTGGCCGAACAGGCGGACATCGCCGCCCTGCTCTCGCGACGCATCGACGAGCGCATTCCCGCTGCCTATCTGACGAGCGAAGCATGGCTCGGCGATTTTCGATTCCACGTCGACAAGCGTGTTGTCATTCCGCGCTCGTACATTGCCGAGTTGTTGCCCGATGGCCTTGCGCCCTACGTCGAGAGCGCCGATACCGTGCGCAAGGCGCTCGACCTTTGCACCGGTTCCGGCTGCCTCGCGATCCTGATCGCGCACGCGTATCCCAACGCCGATATCGACGCAGTTGAGATTTCTCCGGAAGCATTGGCGGTTGCGCAACACAACGTCAGCGATTACGACCTCGCCGGTCGAATCAATCTGATCCGCTCCAATCTCTTCGACAATCTGCGCGACAAGACCTACGACCTCATCATCACTAATCCGCCGTACGTGACAACCATGGCGATGGAGGAGCTGCCGGCGGAGTTCCGGCACGAACCGGAGCTGGCATTGGCCGGCGGTGACGATGGACTGGACATCGTGCGCACAGTCATCGAGCGGGCATCGCGCCATCTCAATGCGCGCGGCGTCCTCGTCGTCGAAGTGGGCAGCGGCAGGGCGGCGGTCGAAGCCGTGTTCCCGCAGATGCCCTTTGTGTGGCTGACGACGCGATCGTCGACCGATGCGGTGTTCCTGATCACGCGCGACGATCTCGCCGCGCATCAATCTACTTGATCTCGAAGAACTGGCGAATGCGCCGGACGAGCTCGGAAGCCCGGCTGACGGCCATGCGTGCACGGGCATCGGCGTCGGCGGCTTGCAGCGTGGCGTCGTTTTCGGCCTGACGCTTGGCGACGACTTTTGCGAATCCATCGGCAAGCTCGGGACGGGCGCGCAGAATGGCGTCGAACCCGGACTTGTCCAATCGAT
>DASPYC010000220.1:0-6318 GCA_035636955.1 Casimicrobiaceae bacterium | reverse complement strand
CGGCGGTATCGTCTGGTACGCGATCTTGCGTCGACGTAAGGGCTCGGCGGTCGAAGGTGATGACGGGGGCACGTCACCCGACAGGGCGCCGGATGAGGCCGTTGCCCGTGCTCGCCAGGCAATCTACGAAGAGCGGTGACTACGGCGGAAGTCGCGCTTCTCATGTGCTGATCACGCGCTGTCTACGGTAAACTGCGCGTCAGACGCCGTCGCCACACGTCATTTCGCCGTGTGCGCCGAACTTGCGCGAGGGAGGGAAAGCGCGTGTCGATCTACGCGTTGAAGCCGCGTTTTCAGGCATTGCTGCGCCCGCTCGCGGCCGCGCTCGCCCGGAGCGGCGTGACCGCGAATCAAGTGACGATCGCCGCTGCGGCGATTTCCATCGCTGTCGGCGTGTTCGTCGCCTGGCACGCGCCGGAACGCGCGCCGTTCCTGCTGATTCCGATCTGGATGTTCGTGCGCATGGCGTTGAATGCGCTTGACGGCCTCCTCGCACGCGAATTCGATCAACAAAGCCGGCTGGGCGCGTATCTGAACGAGCTGGGCGACATCGTCGCCGATGCGGCGCTCTATGCACCGTTTGCATGGCTCCCGCCGTTTTCGCCGAGCTGGCTCGCCGCCGTCATCGTCCTTGCGATCCTCGCGGAGTTCGCGGGCGTCATGGGTCCGGTGATCGGCGCGTCGCGACGTTATGACGGCCCCTTCGGCAAGAGCGATCGGGCATTCGCGTTCGGCGCGCTCGGATTGTGGGTCGGCCTCGGCGGCTCGCTTCCCGATTGGCTCGCGATGGCGCTGCCGCTTTTCGCGGCGCTCATTGTCGTAACCGTGATGAACCGCGTGCAGAGCGCGCTAGCGGAAGCCAAGGAGATCGTGCGATGAACGATATCGTCGCCGCACCGCTGTCGACGAAACGTCCGGTGATCGAGTCGACTTTTCGCACGCACGATGGCGTCGACCTGTTTTATCGACATTGGCCCGCGACGCAACAACCGGTGCGCGGCGCTCTCGTATTCTTCCATCGCGGCCATGAGCACTCAGGCAGGCTTCTGCACGTTGCCGACGAGCTCGACTTACCGCAATTCGATTGCTTCGCATGGGACGCTCGTGGCCACGGACGCTCGCCCGGACCGCGTGGATTCAGTCCAAGCCTCGGCACGTCGGTGCGCGATGTGCAGACGTTCATCGACCACATCGCCGGCACGCATCGATTCGAAGCGGAAGATATCGGCGTCGTTGCACAAAGCGTTGGCGCCGTGCTCGTCGCTACATGGGCGCATGACTACGCGCCGCGAATCCGTTGCATGGTGCTCGCATCGCCGGCTTTCAAAGTGAAGCTGTACGTGCCGTTCGCGCGCGCGGGTCTCGCGCTCATGCAGAAGCTGCGCGGCAATTTCTTTGTCAACAGTTACGTCAAGGCGAAGTTCCTGACCCATGATCCGGAACGAATCGCAAGCTATGACGCGGATCCGCTGATCACGCGGCCCATCTCGGTCAATATCCTGCTGTCGCTTTATGAGACCGCCGAGCGGATCGTCGCCGACGCACAAGCGATCGTCCTGCCCACGCAATTGCTGGTGTCGGGCGCCGATTGGGTCGTGCATCACGCCCCGCAGCATCGCTTCTTCGAGCGGCTCGGCTCGCCGATCAAGGAGCGTCATGTTCTGGACGGCTTCTATCACGACACGCTGGGCGAGCGCGATCGCGCATCGGCGATTGGAAAAGCGCGTGACTTTCTGCTGCGCAACTTCGATCGACCGTTCGAGCGTTCCGATTTGCGCGACGCCGACAAAGTCGGCCATACGAAGGAAGAAACCGACGGACTCGCGGCGCCGCTTCCAGCACTATCGCTGCGTGGAATGTATTGGGCAGCAACGAGAGCGGGCCTCACCGCCGGCGCGGCGTTATCGGAAGGAATTGGGCTCGGCCGCAAGACCGGCTTCGATTCCGGAAGCACGCTCGACTACGTCTATCGCAATCGGGCCGGCGGAGCGACTCTGCTGGGCAAACTGATCGATCGTAACTATCTCGACTCGATTGGCTGGCGCGGCATCCGTCAACGGAAACTGCATCTCGAAGAATTGCTCCGAAAAGCGATGGCGCTCGCGCGTTCGGCCGGCATGTTCGTGCACATCGTCGACATCGCGGCGGGACACGGCCGTTACGTACTGGAAGCGCTCGATGGCGCGCAGACGCCGCCCGATTCGGTTCTGTTGCGCGATTACAGCGAGCTCAACGTCGAACAAGGCGATGCGCTCATTCGTGCCAAGAGCCTCGGACAGGTCGCGCGGTTCGTGCGCGGCGACGCATTCGACCGCACGAGTCTTGCCGGCATCACGCCGCGACCTACGATCGGCATCGTCTCCGGATTGTACGAGCTCTTTCCCGATAACACGCCGGTGCGCACGTCGCTTGCCGGTCTTGCCGACGCGATCCCCGACGGCGGCCTTCTCGTTTATACGGGACAGCCATGGCATCCGCAGCTCGAGTTGATCGCGCGCGCACTCACGAGTCATCGTGGCGGCGCTCCATGGGTCATGCGCCGGCGCACGCAGGCCGAAATGGATCAGTTGGTCGAGAACGCCGGTTTCCGCAAGCTCGAGCAGCGAATCGACGAGTGGGGCATCTTCACGGTCTCGCTCGCGCGCCGTGAGCGCCCTCATTCCTGAACCCGCTCCCCCTAGCGGGAGAGACGAACACCTTATGGCAGAGCGTCCCTGGCGCCGCGCCGCTCTGTGGCTGGCGTTTCTCGCTCCGTTGTTCTTTATCTCGTACGGGCTCGCCAACTGGATCGCCGCGCAACGGTCGAATGTCCCCTCGATCGTGTTCGATTGGGAGCGGGCGATTCCCTTTTGGCCGTGGACGATCGTGCCGTATTGGATCATCGATCTCCTCTACGGACTGTCGCTCTTCGTCTGCACGTCGCGCCGTGAGCTCGACACCCACGCGAAACGCTTATTGACGGCGCAGGTCGTGGCGGTCTTCTGCTTCGTCGCATTGCCCTATCGCTTTACGTTCGAACGGCCGGCGGTCGATGGCGCGTTCGGATTTCTCTTCGACGTATTGCTGGGTTTCGATCGGCCGTTCAACCAGATCCCGTCATTGCATATTGCGCTCGCCGTCATCCTGTGGGTTCTCTACGCGAGCAAGGTTTCGCGTGCGGGGCGGCTCATCGTCGACGCCGTGTTTTTATTGATTTGCGCTTCGGTGCTGACCACCTACCAACATCATTTCATCGACATCCCGACCGGATTCGCACTGGGCTGGCTCTGCGTGTGGCTCTGGCCCGATGGCGCACGAAAGGAGGTGACGCTTGCGTGGCCGCGCGACTTGCATCGATTGCGAATCGCGGCGTTTTATTTGCTTGGCGCCACCGCCGCGGTCGTAATGGCGACGGCGATCGGAGGCTTCGGCCTCTTGCTGCTGTGGCCCGCATTGTCCCTGGCACTCGTCGCGGTTATTTATGCGGCCGTTGGCGCCAAGGGATTCCAGAAAGGCGACGACGGTAGCTTGAGTCTCGCGGTAAGGTGGCTTCTCGCACCCTATCTTGCCGGGGCGTGGATCAACTCACGCTGGTGGACGCGCGTCTATCCGAAGCCTTCGCATCTAGCCGACACCGTTTGGATCGGGCGCACGCCGACGCGGCGCGAAATGGCGGCGTCGCCCTTCGCCGCTCTTGTCGATTTGACCGCCGAGCTGCCGGTGATACCGGGCAACCGCTCGCTCGCCGTTTTTCCAGTGCTGGATCTGACCACGCCTTCGTGCGAGACGTTGACTGCCGCGGCGAATGCGATCGAGCGTTTACGTGCGCAAGGCCCCGTGCTCGTCTGCTGCGCACTCGGCTATTCGCGTAGCGCCTGCGTAGCCGCCGCGTGGCTCCTTGCGACAGGTCGCGCGGCGAGCGTCGACGCCGCGCTCGCCATGATTCGCACCGCGCGCGCAAACGTCGTCCTGCATGCCGATCATGCGGTCGCGCTACGTGCGTTCGCTGCCGCGCAATGACGTTGCCGTGGATCGAACCGATCCTGGCAAGCGCGATCTGCGGCTTCGCTCGGGCAATCACCGGCGCTCGCGCGCGTTGGCAAGGATGCGCGCCCGTCGCGGGTCCGCGCGTCTACTATGCCAATCATGCGAGCCACGCTGATTTCGTTCTCGTATGGGCTTGCCTGCCACACGATTTGCGGGACCGCACCCGCCCCGTCGCAGGCCTCGATTATTGGAGCAAAGACACGTTTCGCCGTTTTGCCGCCAATCGCCTCTTCCGTGCAGTTCTGATCGATCGCAATCCTGCGGCGCGAAAAGATGATCCGATTCGCCAGATGGCGCGCGCGCTGGAAAGCGGCGACGCGTTGATCGTCTTTCCCGAAGGGACGCGCAATACGACGGACGCGCGCCTCCTTGGATTCAAATCCGGCATCTATCATCTCGCCATCGCGTGTCCCGACGTCGAATTCGTGCCGGTATGGATCGAAAACTTGAGTCGTGTGATGCCGAAAGGCAGGCTTTTGCCGGTGCCGCTGCTTTGCACCATCACGATCGGCGCGCCGTTGCACGTTCAAGCGCACGAAGACAAGGCGACGTTTATCGCGCGAACACGCGACGCGCTGCTCGCGTTGGCGCCGCCGGAGGCGTGATGATGCCGCCGTTGGCGCAACACCAAACGCTGGAGCTCTTCGCGGGCATTGGACTGGTGCTCATCATCGCGTCGCTCGTCGGGGCACTGCTGAAGCGTGGCGTTGCGCACGGACGGCCGAACGTCATCATCGACAACCTGAACGCGCGCGTGAAGGCGTGGTGGGTGATGGTGATCCTGATCGGCCTTGCATTCATGGTCGGCCGCGCGGGCGTCATGCTGCTGTTCTTCTTCGCATCGTTCGCCGCACTACGCGAGTTCATTACGCTGACCTACACGCGCCGCAGCGATCACCAGGCGTTGGCGACGTCGTTCTACATCATCCTGCCGCTGCAATATCTGCTGGTCTGGAACGAGCGATACGGGCTCTACTCGATTTTCATCCCTGTATACGCATTTCTGCTGCTGCCGATCGTTTCCGTCCTCGCCGGCGACACCAAACGTTTTCTGGAGCGCAACGCGAAAGTCCAATGGGGGCTGATGGTCTGCGTGTACTGCTTGTCGCACGTGCCGGCTTTGCTCACGCTGAAAATTTCCGGATACGAAGATCGCGATCTCTTGCTGATCGCGTTTCTGGTGCTGGTCGTGCAATCGAGCGACGTGTTTCAGTACATCTGGGGAAAGCTGATCGGCGAACGGAAAGTTGCGCCCGACGTCTCGCCGTCCAAAACGGTGGGCGGGCTCGTCGGCGGTGTCGCGTCGGCGACGGTGCTCGGCACCGGGCTATGGTGGATTACACCGTTCACCGTCACGGAGGCGGCGTTGATGGCGTTCTTGATCGCCGTGATGGGATTTTTCGGCGGGCTCGTCATGTCGGCAATCAAACGCGATCGTGGCGTCAAGGATTGGGGCGATTTGATCGAAGGTCACGGTGGCATGCTCGATCGGCTTGATTCGGTCGTATTCGCCGCGCCGGTCTTCTTTCACGTCACGCGCTATTGGTGGACCTAGCCACGCGACATTCGCGCCGCAGGACCTCGGCCTCCTTGGGTCTGCGACGCGAATTGTTGCAGCAGGAGTCGGCCTCGTGTGACGACTCGCATTGACCGTCGATCCCCGCGTCGCGGGGCCCTCGCCGGCTGCTCGCGTCACTATCCCTAGTGTCCTAAATGGTATTCGACCCTACGGACACCGCCCGATTAGATTCAAACTTGCAGGGAAGGACCGCCATCGACCCACACCCGCCGCTGGCGATTTTCCGGCCCAGTGACCGATGTATTTTGTAAGCGGCCGTTCGCTGAATTCGTCGAGAGAAACAGAATTCGGTGCAAGCAGGTCATTGGCGGATTTCTACCAGCGACGTGAGCAACATTGCAGCCGACCGGCCGCTTTCAAAAATGCGACAGTGCGCGAACGACCCCAAGCGGTCATAACCAATTCCCGAAAGCGATCGTTCGCGCCCACTACTCGATTACCCTATCGGCGCGAGACAGGACCGACTGCGGGATCGTGATCCCGAGCGCTTTCGCGGTCTTCAGGTTTACCACCAGCTCTAACTTGGTCGGCTGTTCGACTGGAAGATCGCCGGGCTTCGTGCCCTTGAGGATCTTGTCCACGTAGGTGGCAGCGCGCCGGAACAAGTCGGCACGGTCTGGCCCATAGGTCACAAGACCGCCAGCGTCCGCGAATTCCGACCACTGATATATCGACGGCAAGCGGCTCTTTGCGCAAAGTCCACGATTCGTTCT
>DASPYC010000219.1:0-2032 GCA_035636955.1 Casimicrobiaceae bacterium | reverse complement strand
GCGCGTCGCGCCCGAGCCTCGGCCGCCACGCGGTCGGCGTCTGCGCGTCGGCTTTGCATCGGCTTTTTTTCATGTGGGCACTGCGGGTCGCTATTTTCGAAGTTGGCTGACCGAACTCGATCGCGAGCGTTTTGAGGTGTTCGTCTATCATCTCTGTCCGGGCATGGACGAGATTGCCGAGGAGATTCGAGCGCGCGCCGATCGCTTCGTCGAATTTGGCGGCAGTCGAGCGCGCCCCTCGGTCGTCGCTCCCGCGATTCGAAACGATGAGCTCGACGTGCTCGTGTATCCGGAGCTGGGGATGGACCATACGTCGTTCGCGCTGGCGGCGCTGCGCCTCGCGCCGCGCCAGCTCGCGGGGTGGGGCCATCCGATCACGAGCGGACACGACACAATCGACGGCTTCATCAGCTGCGCGGAGATGGAGCCCCTGAACGCTCAACTGCATTATGCGGAGCCGTTGCTCACGCTGCCGGGAATCGGTACGCGCTATCGGCGCCTAATGCTGCCGATTGATGCGTCGCGTTCGCGATTCAATCTTCCCGAGAAGCGACCGCTCCTTCTGTGCCCGCAATCGCTCTTCAAGATTCATCCCGACAACGACGAACTCTTCGCTTCCGTGCTGTCGGCCAATCCCGACGCGGCACTGGTGCTCTTCGACGGCCATCATCCGCGAGTGACTGACCGGTTCATGCACCGTATCACCAATGTCTTTGAACGGCATGCGATTTCGATCCAGCGTCAACTGATCGTGCGGCCCGCCGTGCCGCACGATGACTATCTGCGCATCAACATCGTCTGCGATGCGATGCTGGACACAATGCATTGGTCGGGTGGGAACACGAGTCTCGACGCACTCGCTTGCGGACTGCCGATCGTGACGTTTGAAGGCCCGTTCATGCGCGGCCGCCAAAGCGCGGCCATGCTGCGGCAGGTGGGCGTATCCGAGCTCGTCGCGCATGATCGAGACGAATACGTCCTTATCGCGTCACGGCTTTTGCGGGATTCAGCTTGGCGGCGTGAGCTCGCTGCACGCATTCGCGGCGGAGGTGAGCGGCTCTTCGATACGCGGGCACCGGTCGACGCTTTTGCCAAGCTCCTCCTCGCTTCAGTTTGACGGAAATCGAGCGTCGCGGTGGCAAGCCGCGTGTCAGTCAAGCACTTGCGCCAGGAGCGCGTAGAAGGCGCGGACGTGGTCGGGACTGTCGAGCGTTGCGCCAAAGAATGAAGACGGCGCCGGTGGCGTCCCGACCGCGACGTGCTTCGCGCAAAACCTATCCGCATAATGTTGCCATGCTGCGCCGTACTGCCCGCGTGACGCATGCACCAGCAAGAGGTCGCCCGCGACACCGAGTCGAAATCCAGCGCGCGCAGCCCGGTAGCTCCAATCGATGTCGTAGAGATGAAAACCGTCGAACGTCTCAGCATCAAAGGGTACGGCGGTCAAAACTTCGCGACGCGCTGCAAGCAGCACGCCATCGAGAACCATGATATTCCCGGCGACCGGCCGCGGATCGAGAATGTCGACGCGCCACGTCGGGTCGTCGGGCGCGTGATGGGTGATCCAGCCCCGCAAGTGTGGATGCCCACTCCAGCCGAGGGCGGGTCCGTTCATGCGCATGCTGCCGACGACTCCCAGCGCGTCATAGTCCTTCAATCGTGCAAAGATGCGCGCAGCGAAGTCGAGAGCAAGCACGTCGACATCGTCGTGCGACAGCAGCACGACATCGGCCACGCTGCGCGCGACCGCCGAATTGTAGGTTTCGGCCAGAGAGCGAGCGTTGCGAACCGCTATGATTTCGTGAGGAACGTGCGAGAAGAGGCGGCGATAAAGTGCGACCGCTCGATCATGTTTCCTGGCGTCTATCGAACAAAGCACGATGGTGACCGAGTGCCGAGTCCCGTTGTCAACCTCCAACGCGGGCGCGGAACTCGTTTCGCCACGACGAACACGATCGGCGATCGTCGCGACGCATTGCTTCGCCGCATCGAATAGCATCGGGTCGCGCAACCATGCCGCACACAGTGCTCG